>JAWOGX010000061.1:0-2905 GCA_046496455.1 Bacteroidales bacterium
CCCTGTTTTTCTCCCTGCTGTCCAGGATCACCACATGGACATCCGAGGGAGGCAAACCCATGGGTACCGTGACGGCAGCATCCAGGATTTTCCGGATCACCTCCGGTTCAACAGGCCGATCGTTGAATTTCCGGATGCTGCGCCTGCGCTGGTACAACGCCAGCAGCGCATCATAACCCGCTGTGCGGTCAGCCGGCGGAAGTGTAAACAGATCATCCGGCGACAATGTGCGGCCATGAATTTCAATCGCCCCTTCGGGGCATACGGCCATGCAGTGCCCGCAACCTATGCAGCCAAATGCCGGGGTGTTGCTGACTGCTGCTTTGCCGTTTTCAAGTTTCAGGCTGTAATCTGAACAAATCTCAACACAAGTGCCGCATCCGGTGCACAAATCAGTGTCGATCCGGATTTCGGCTGTCTCTTTTGCTCTGGTGGTAGGGATTGCCATAAGGAATGGTATATACCACACAAAGATATTTCATGTGTGTTAATCCTGAAGAAAAACGGAAAGAAAAATTTACTGTCAGAAGTTGATCACACCCATATTGGTATTGCTTCCCACATTCACATTGATTCCCTGGACTGTGGCATTCTGGTATGGCAGAATTGCATCGAAGTGTACATCATAATTTCCGGCAGCCAGCCCGTATATGAGGAAGTAGCCCGAAGCGTTGGGAATGGTGCTGATGGTGCCGGAGGACGAAGTAATTACATACACGCTGTTAACCGCCCCGGGGGGATTGATCATGCCAGTGATACCACCTGAAGTTGGCTGGGTGAATGCACGGATCACAGGTTTCAGAAGATAATCCCCGTTCCCCTGAACAACGATTGACTTGTCGGCATCGAAATCGAGCCAGAGATCGTAAGTAGTATTCGGCAAAAGAGTCGCATTGAAGTTCAGTTTCAGGCCGCTTTGCTGTGCTGATGGCGTTTGCAGCGGATACTGAATTCCACCGACCACCACTGAATTATTGGATCCCAGGATTAGCCTGACCTGGCTGATGTCTCCTGAAGGGATCATGGCTGAGGTCAACAGGGTATACAACCCGTTATTGAATAGAAGCAAATCGTAAACACCCTGGTTGATGGCAGTCATCACATGGGTGGGGCCGTTGGCATAGAATACTTCCACAGACTGTATGTCGATATAGACATGGTCATAATCTCCCGGTCCGTCTGTAAGGTAGACCTGAAACCTGGTTTCTCCTGCATCCTCATTCTCTTTGTTGCAGTTAAGGAAAGCGAATGGGATCGTAAGCAGAACGATGAACAATAATAAGTTTTTCATGACATTGATTTTTGAGTTGAAAACATAACAACCCACCACAAAGGTCGGCATCATGGCAGGGTTTATTGTTACACAATGGCAGAAAAGATTTACATAACTCACGGAACATTAATGAGGTTTACTGACTTACTTGTATTACAGGTAAAATATTTTGTAGGTTTGTCTGCGGCAAAAGCAGTTTCAGGAAAAACCAAAGATTCAAAAGAATATGAACACAATGCAAATGATCAAACTTATCGTCTCCATCGGGTTACCGCTCGCAGTCGGCGCCATTGCAGGGATGTACACCTCGGCGGCAGTGCCTGAGTGGTACGCCAACCTGAACCGGCCATCCTTCAATCCGCCGGGTTGGGTATTTGGCCCGGTCTGGACCGTATTATACATTCTGATGGGCATCTCCCTGTTCCTGATCTGGAAAGAGGAGCCCGGACAGGCCCGGAACTGGGCAATCGGTGTGTTTTTCGTTCAGCTGGCTTTGAATTTTGCCTGGAGCTTCATTTTCTTCTATTCGAAGATGATCGGCCCGGCACTGCTTGAGATCATTGTGCTCTGGATCTCCATTGTGATCATGCTCCTGCTGTTTTATAAAATCCGGCCCCTGGCAGCATATATCAACATTCCCTACCTGCTCTGGGTCTCGTTTGCCACTGCGCTGAATGCCTCCTACTATCTCCTGAACCGCTCCTGATAGTGGAGTACTGCGTCCCGGACATTACATTAACCATATAAGTCATATAAGATTTCATATAAGACTTAAAAATAAATCTGCAATCTGCCCTTCGACAGGCTCAGGGACCGGCAATCTGCAATCTGAATTGCCATTTTGTCAGTCCCACTGCCACTGGCATACCCTTTGACCTGGGGGAGGCGAAAGGCAAAAGTATAAAGGCAAAAGTTCAAAGGCAAAAGTATCGCAACTAAACGCCTCAACAAATAAACTCCGCCGCAGGCGGATAAACAACCAAAACATATGCAGCAAGGGAAAATCAACGTACAGACTGAAAACATCTTTCCGATCATTAAAAAGTTCCTCTATTCTGATCATGAGATCTTTCTGCGGGAGCTTGTCTCCAATGCGGTGGATGCCACACAGAAGCTCAAGGCCCTAGCCTCTCTGGGCACATTCAAGGGAGAACTTGGCGACCTCACCATCAGAATAAAAATTGATAAGGAGCAAAAAACCCTGACAGTCTCCGATGCCGGGATCGGGATGACACAGGAGGAGGTTGAGAAGTATATCAACCAGATCGCCTTCTCCAGCGCTGAGGAGTTTCTGAAGAAGTTCAAAAATGTGGATGCATCCAGCATCATCGGCCACTTCGGACTCGGGTTTTACTCTAGTTTTATGGTTGCAGAGCGGGTCGAACTGATGACAAAGACCTATAAAAAGGGTGGCAGTACCAAACCGGTCAAATGGTCATGCGACGGATCACCTGAATATACAATGGAGGAGTCTGACAAAGAGGCGAGGGGAACCGATGTCGTTTTGCACATTGCCGATGATTCACTGGAGTTCCTGGAGGAGCAGCGGATTCTCACTTTACTGAAGAAGTACTGCCGGTTTCTGCCGGTACCGATTGAATTTGGCACCGAATCGTACAGCGAAAAGATTGA
>JAWOGX010000107.1:0-2757 GCA_046496455.1 Bacteroidales bacterium
GTACCGGATGCTGAACTGCTCCTGCAGCCCTTGAATCAGCTCCCTGGTTTTCTCCTCCTGATCATCGAGGCAGATGGAAAAGCTGATGGCGGAATTTTGCATCAGGTTGGCCCTGAGGTTCAGGGACGACAACACCGAGAAGATTTCCGATATGTTTTTCTCGGCGATGAAAGAGAAGTCTTTGGGGGAGAATGAGATCAGGGTCTGTTTCTCTTTGAAGATATAGCTTGGCACCTCCTGTTCGTAGTTCTGAAGATTGTGGATCAGGCTTCCGGGCAGGTCAGGATGCTCAAAGGATTTGATCCGAAGGGGGATGTTCTTGTTTTGCAGGGGCTTGATCGTTTTGGGATGGATCACTTTGGCCCCGTAGTAAGCCAGTTCAATCGCTTCATGAAAAGAGAGTTCATCGAGCATCACGGCATCGGGGAACGCAGCGGGATCGGCGTTCATCAGTCCGGGCACATCCTTCCAGATCACCACTTCTACCGCATCAAGGGCGTAGGCGATCACTGCCGCTGTGAAGTCAGAGCCTTCGCGCCCCAGTGTCACGGTCTGTTCATCTTTTGTACTGCCGATAAAACCTTGTGTGATGGCCATCCCGGATCCCGCATCACGACGCGTCTTCATGCACCGTTGCAGATTGGCAGTGGTCATCTCCCAGTCTATCCTCGCTTCACGCCAGGTGTCATCAGTGATGATCAGCCTCCGGGCATCCAGCCAGTCTGCCCTGAGACCGGTGCTGATCAGGTAATGCCAGATGATTACCGTAGAGAAAAGTTCACCATGGGGGACCACCATTTCGTAGGCGCGGTCGTAGGAAGCCGGAGGGGTTGCCAGCAGCGTCTCCCACAATCCGTTGAAAAGGTCCGAAAGTGCCGTGTGGGCAACTTTCCCTTCAGGAAGCAACGTTGCGAGGATGGCGGTGTGGAATTGCTTGATCTCCTGGTATAACTGCTGCTTTCCGGTACTGTCGCCCTGATGCCATAAGGCAGTCAACCGTTCAAGACGGTTGGTGGTCTTACTCATGGCAGATACCACCACAATAAGCTCCCCATCCTTGTAATCCCGGAGGATTGCGGCCATATTCCGCACTCCCTCTGCATCCTTGACCGATGCCCCGCCAAATTTATAAACCCTCATAATGATCGCTTTTCTTCGCGCCAAAGTTAAAGAAAAGTGACCGATCTTTTGCGATGCCATGATGCCGGGGAATGGCCAGATTCGTGACGATTACCGAATATCAATGTATTCAGGATATAATGGAAAAAAGAGACACACGGAGACAGGACAAAATTTGACCGGAGGCATATATCTGATATTCCAATACCTTTGCCGAAAATTTTGAATCCTGTGCCTCATTTGCTCCTGAAACAGTTCCTGCCCCACCCGTTACATCCGGAAGTGATTGCCGGATTGCACGGGCAGGCAGCATCGGTTCATTGGAAAGGGATCAACGCATCGGCCCTGGCACTCCATATCGCTGCCATCAGTGAGCAATCAGCCCTCCCCCAGTGGATCATTCTCAATGACCGCGACGAGGCTGCCGCGTTGCATGCTGACCTGGAAAATGTACTTGGTGAACGTGATGCAGAGTTCTACAAGAAAGCAGTCATTTTTTTTCCCTCCCCTTACAAAACACCTGAAAAGCCCGGCGCAATCGATAACAACAATGTGCTGATGCGCACCGAGGTTTTAAAGCGAGTCGGTGCTGAATCGCGCCGGATGATCATTGTTACCCACGTGGCGGCCATGTCAGACTATGTCGTGACCCAGGGATTTCTCCGGGAGAACACGTTCAGGCTGAAAAAGGGGGAGATGGTTGATCTTGATTTTGTTGCCGATTTCCTGATTGAATACGCCTTTGAAAGGGTCGATTTTGTGGCGGAACCGGGGCAGTTTGCCATCCGTGGCGGTATCGTTGACGTGTTCTCTTTTTCCAACGATTTCCCTTACAGGATCGAGTTTCTCGGTGATGAAGTGGCTTCGGTCAGGTCTTTTGACCCGGTCAGTCAGCTTTCAAAGGATAAGGTTGACCACATCACCATCGTCCCCAATCTGCAGCTGAGAAAAGAGGACGAATCGCGTCAGCCGGTGTTTGGGCTCATCCCTCCCAAAACGGTCACCTGGATACAGGATCCGCTTTTTGCCTCTGAAACCCTCGATAAACTTGCAAATCAGCACGGGGACACGGATGATACAGACGATGAACCTATTGCCAGGGTTCAGCGGATCCGCGGCAAGGAGCTTCAGCACCACCTGCAGAGCGGCCGGACCATTGAGCTGGGGTCCACAGCGATACTGGCCGGCAGTGTTCCGGTAATGGCGGAGCAATCTCCCCAGCCGGCATTCAACAAGAAATTCGACCTCCTTCTGCGTGACCTCAAACAATGGTCGGATAAGGGATATGGGCTGTATTTGCTGTCTGACAACCCCAAGCAGCTGGAACGCATCAGGAACATTTTCGCAGATATCGATGAAGGGGTTGAACTGCAATGGACCGGGGCAGTCCCATCGCTTCACCACGGTTTTGTTGATCATCAGATCAGGCTGGTCTGTTACACCGATCACCAGATCTTTGAACGCTACCGGAAAACAGCCCTGCAGGACGGCTATGCGAGGCGGGAAGCGCTCACCATCAAAGAGCTGCTCTCATTGCAGCCCGGTGATTATGTTTCCCATATCGACCATGGCATAGGCAGGTTCGACGGACTGGAAACCATTGAGAACAACGGGCGAATGCAGGAGGCGATCCGGTTG
>JAWOGX010000140.1:0-3630 GCA_046496455.1 Bacteroidales bacterium
CCATGGCACCGGAAGAGAATGATATTCAAAAGAAAACTGTCGGCCAACCCAATACCAGGTGGGTACTGCCGGTTACACTGTTTGTGATTGTAACCGGAATCATTATTACGGTTGTTGTAATGCTGAATCCCAAAGGTGGCTGTGGGATACCCCCTTCTGATGAAGACACCCTGCATGATCCCTGCGCAAGCGTCATTGACATCGACATGGCCAGGCAACTCTTCCGGAATTACATTGAAAGGTCACAGAACCAGGAAAACGAGGTTTACCTTGCTTTTTCCGTCAATAAATGCCAGTTCAGGGTGATGCAGGATATCCTCAGTAACCCGAAGGCTGTGGCCACAAGGTTCTATCCGGGAATTGACAATGAAAACGAGGAGGTTTATGCATTATGTGGGGTAGATATTCAAGGGAACGATATCTCTTCGAAGGTTTTACTGACGGATGGATATCTCGCCGGCCTCTGTCCGAGATATTGTGATGAATACAGTGCATTGCTGCGGGGTGACCCCAAACCGGTCATACAGTTCGAATTCGGGCAGACGATTGCTGCAGATGATGCGCGGCAGCTCATCCTGGCATTTTATCAGGAAGGGGAACAGACAGAGGGAGCCGTCAATGCATTCTGCATCCCGAAGGAGCACTACGCTGTCATGAAATCCATCGCAGAACAGTTTACCGCCTATGAAGGGTTCCGTATCTATCATGCCAAAGGTGCTGATTCCCTCAGTGCGATGATCCTGTGTGCTTTCGACAGCAATAACAAGGACTACACCGATGTTGTATATGTTGTAACCCCGGTAAGGGCGGGTTTGTGCCCACCCTACTGCGATGACAAAAGTTTCATTTATTGAGTGTGACGAGGCATCTGCCTTTCAGGATTACCCATTAATCATTAATCATTAATCATTAATCATTAATCAATCATCCTGCCTCCCCCAAATCTCCCTCGCCGTGCTTCCCAGGTTTCTAAGGAATGCAACGATCTTGCTTCTGCCAATGCGGAGGAGTTTGCGGTTGAGGAGGTAGTGGGTGACCCTCTTTTCTGCCCAGTGGTGTAAAGGAAGCAGGAATGCTATCAAAACGATTTTAATGCCCAGGACTTTGAGCGGCTCACCATGGGTAATGTGATGGATCCATTTGTCGGCCAGCAGGATGATGAATTCAAAAAGGAAGATAAAGGAGATGAATCCCAGGACCCTTATGGAGGTGGCAGATACCCGGAAGCTTCCGAGGACGATGAGCAGGGCGAAAACACCCAGGATCATAAGCAAGGCCAGGGAGTACTGAATATTGTTCCTGCGCTGTATTGCCATCAATTCCTCCTGCTGGGTGATTTCGCGTATCTGCGCAGTGTTCTGGATTTCCAGGGCAAGCATCTCATCTTTCCGGTTCATTTGGGCGATACTGTCTGCGATGGAGCGGGAAGTTTCAGAGAAAACAAGTGCGTTTTCAAAATCACCTGATTCCCTGAATAATTTCACCAGTGCATTTCCCGCTTTCAGAGAGAATTCAAAGTACCCTGCCTCACTGGAAAGCCCGTATGCTTTCAGATAGTAGTCAATAGCTTCATTCGTCTGCCCTTGTCTTTGGAGGAATTCAGCATACCGGATCCAGAAATTGGCCAGCATCACTTTGTTGCTGTTTTTAGCCGTGAGGTCTTCAGCAAGCCGATAGTGTGCTATTGCCTTCTGAATATCCGAATCCAGTTCAGCAAAAATGGCCATCAGCCTGTGAAAAATGGCCGGGTTGTGCTGCTCAAGATACATCAGCTCTTCAGGATATGTCTCTTCATAGAGCGTTCTTAACCGGTCGAAGAGGTCGTTGTTCATCAGGTATGACCTGAACAGCGCCAACACGTATTGTTTCATGTACGTGTGCCTGTTCCTTACGGCAAATTTTACATATTCACAGACTTTATCTTCGTGAAGCTGATTGTTGCAGCTGAAGTAAATCTCTTCCAGGTTAATTCCTGCCCAGGTGAGTGCAATAGAGTCAACCAGACTATGTTTTCGGATCAGGTCTATCTCCTTCATTTTATAGCTGATGGCTTTTTCATAGCCTTTGTTTACGTCGTAGAAATAGGAGAGGGCCTTGTAGCATTCAATCAGCAATTTTGTATCCCTTGACGATTCAGCGATGGTAAGGGCGTTTAGAAAATAGCGGAATCCTTCAATAGCCTGGTTGTTGCCCTGGAAGATCGTTCCAAGCCTCAACAGGCTGTAAGCTTTCAGGATATTGTCACCCCTGGTTTCTGAAGTAGCCAGTGCCTTATAGGCAAAAATCAAGGCTTTGTCTGCATTGAATTCTCCTGCCCATACCCGGGCGAGGTGATCGTATGTTTTCCAGATAAGATCCGGGTTGTCAATCTGCACAACAAGTTCTTCGGCTTTACGGGCAAATTCCAATGCCTTTCTCATGTCACAACCAAGTTCATACATCGAGAAATATGCATTGTGAGCACAGAGAATGATTTCGGTGCGGTAGGTGAGCCCGGCCTGCTGCACGGCCAGTGTTGCGAGGCTGTCAGCTGCAGCAAGATTACCGTATTGATAATACTGCTCCCTTGCTTTTGCGATAAGGCCGTTCACCTCAGGAACGCCACACTCACCCTTGCCTGCCACCTGACCTGCGTCCGCATACGGTACCCCGTTTCTTCTTCTGCCATTTTCCTCCCCTCCCTTTTTATGGCCATCATTACCCCAGGCTGTAAGGCAACCTGTCCCTGTTAGCAATACGGTGAATGCTACAGCCAAGGCATAAGCGGACTTTAAATTGGATAGGAATACCATCTGCAGAAATTCTGCAAATGCCAGACTTCGACCGGAAGATGTCCACATAATGAATGACAATCAATAAGTAGCGTAAAGATAAAGCTGAAAAATTCAATTCCGACAAGATCAATATCTTTAATACAGGTTAGAAATGCTGTTTTACGATCTGTTTTTGAGAGGGTGCTGGCAATGATCTTTCCGATACGTTTTCTACTGATGAAGTGAGCATTGTTTCCCACCACAGACCACATGACCGAGCAAAATCGAAAAAAAACCATTGCCCTCAGATTTCGCAGACCACCGCAGATCAAGTTTTCTGCGGGAATCAGCGAGGTCAGTTTTGTCCGGTTGATCGGATTCACTACCTTTGAGCCTTCAATTTTCATCCTTACCTGCATCAATTAAAAAACTCATTATGATGAATAAAAGATTGACTATTATCGTTTTATCATTCCTGATCAGCCTGTCAGGTATAGCTCAGCACAAACATTTCACCATCGAGGATCTGTGGCGCAACTTCACTTTCCGTACACAGGGGATCAGCGACATCAGATCAATGATTGACGGAAAGCACTTTACTGTGCTTGACGGAAACTGCATCATACGTTATTCATATGAGACAGGAAAGGTCACGGACACGCTTGTTTGCGGAGACAATATCTACGATGAAGCCGGTGATGCACTCATGATCATGGAGTATGAGTTCAGTGCCGATGAGAGCAGGATTCTTCTGGGAACGAATCTGCGCAGTATTTACCGCCATTCCACCAGCGGTTTTTTCTATGTGTATGACATCCATGCCGGGAATGTCACGCCACTGGCACCGCAGGACGCCGGGCGGCAACGGCTGGCGGAG
>JAWOGX010000167.1:0-6316 GCA_046496455.1 Bacteroidales bacterium
TCGACTCTCGACTCTCAACTCTCAACTCTCAACTCTCAACTCTCGACTCTCAACTCTCGACTCTCAACTCTCGACTCTCAACCCTTGCCGTTTTTGAGTCTGCTGGTCACCGCACGGATCATTCCGGTCACTTCGCTCCATTGCAGGAATTTAAGTTTGAAGAGTGCAACACTCCATACGAAAAGGAAGACCACCTTTGCCAGGAGTTCTGCCCATGAGAATTGCTGTGCCGGTGTAAGCTCTGTGAGGAGGATTGCAGGGAGGAAGAGGGCTGCGGTCATCAGGATTGCCCTGAAGCTGGTTACTTTTGCAAACTCCCGGTAGGTGAAGATGATGCCACCACCAAGGTAAATCATGTAGGAGATGATCAGGGTCCAGGCTGCTCCCCTGACGCCAAACTCAGGGATGAGAACGATGTTCAGGATGATATTCACGACACCTGACGCCAGTGCGATCCATGAGGTGAGGCCGAATTTCTTGGCATAACCCAGAAAGGAGTTCGAGAGGGGGAGGATGCCGAGCAGGAACACCCCGAGCACGATCCAGCCCACAATGGGGATGGCTTCGTGGTATCTGGCGTCGAACAGCAGGAGTATGGCCTCTTTGGCAAAGAGCATGGTGATTCCGGAGATGAAGGTCATAAAGAGGATGAAGAGGGTCATCAGCCGGCGGATCACATCATAATTGCGTGTTGCCATATTTTCATAGAAGATGGGCGTCCACATCTGCCTGAATCCCAGGGTGACAAACAAGGGGATACCGGCGAGCCGGTAGGCAATGTTATAAATCCCCACATCTTTCATGGTCATGTACCGCTCGAGGAGATAGGAGCCGGTGTACTGCAGGATGGAGTATGCCCAGATGGCGCCGATCAGCGGGAGCCCGAATTTCACCACCTCAAACATGGTTTTCCACCTGAACATTCCCCCGGAATATCGCTGCATGGTGATGAGCGAAACGGAAAAAAGTGCCACAGGCATCACATACATGCCTATGACGCGCCCCATAACCCCCATTTCAAGTCCAACAATGCAAATCAATGAAACAGCTGCACCAAGAACAAATGCCACGAAAGTGGTGACAGCCAGCGGGACGACCCTGTATTTCACCACCATGAATTCTGACCATATTCTGCCGGGCTGGGAAAAGAAAGCCAGAATCACCGCCAGCAAACCATAGGGCATGAATTCAAATTCTGTGAACACCTTGCTGAACATAGCCTCTCCGGTGAGTACTACTGCAATAGTGACCGGGATGGGTAAGAGCATAAAGAAAGTGTGTGCGGCTGCAAAGATCTCTTTCTGCCTCTTCTCATCTTCCGTATCGAAATAAAGTCTCACTGCAGAGGAGAGGGTGCCCGGATTGTAAATCAGCCCCAGTGCGGTAATCACCAGGGTGAACATGGCCAGTATGCCAAAATCTTCGGGGCTCAGGTATATTGCGAAGATGGGAAGGAGCACCAGCCCCACCAGATTTTGGGAGGCTTTCTCCAGCGACATCGCCAGGCTGCCGGCTGCCAGCTTCTTCACATAAAAACCATAACTTCGCATACTCGTTTTCAGATTTCCTGGATAGCACCTTATGGATTACTGAGCTTTTTAATCAACTTCTCAATCCGGATGTCCAGGTCGTTCAGCTTCTGGTCATATTGGTCGGTATTTTTTTCCAGTGCTTTTATAATCAGGCTGTAATGCTCTACCCTTAATTCCACATACTCCATCAGCTGTTTGTTCAGGTCCCGGTACCTTCCCGGCAGGTTTTTCATGGCCGACATCTGTTCCACCACCATGCGGTTCTCTTCCCAAAGTGCCAGACCTAACCTGAATTCCTGAATAATGACATCATCTCCCGCAATTTCAAGAAGCATGTAGGGCTGCAACGCCTCCTGTTCGTTGGAAGTAAAGAAACTCACCTTTTCCATATAAGCGGCCTCATCAAAACCTTTGGGGTTCTCATCCACATAGGCATAGCCCACCAACCCTGCCGCAATGACAACCAGGCAGATCAGGCCGATCCCTGCGGCTCTCCAGGCTGAGAAAAACAACCCCTGATTGCTGGTATGTTCATCCAGTTTGTCCTTCATCATCCTGGAAGCGATCCAGAATATGAGAGGTGTGTAGAGGGCCGGTAGCAGATACCCGGGGACTGCGTCCATAATATGTTCCGGGAGGCTGAAAATCAGCAGGTATAGGGCGATGGTAACCATTATGCCTGTAAAAAGTGCGTTGAGCGCGGCTTTTTTTCGATCCAGTGCTGCCAGGTTATGCCTGAAGAGGATGCCCGCAGCCAGGGGGCCGCCAAAGAAGGTGGCAATGGTGATCGCTTTCAGCGTGTAAAGCTTATATTCCGGTTTTTCAATGAGTTGATCCATAAAATGATTGTTTAGATTGATTTGATGGGTTTTACTTCAGTCATTTTTGGTTGATAACCTAAATGGGATCTCCTGCTCTCCGATAAATAATCTTGGCTGATCTGTAACCCCGGTGATCAGCACTCCACCCGGCCGCAAAGCGTTCAAAAGATTACGGATTCCTGCATTTACTTCGTCTTTGTCAAAGTATCGCGTTTGGAGGAGGTTCATGCAGATGATCAGGTCAAACTTCTCCTTCAGTGGGGCAAATACATCCAGACGTTCCATCCTGAATTTCGGGTTGGATCCGACCGATGGATGGACCAACGGCACCTGTATGATCTGGTTGCTGATGGGTTTAACCTTTTTGTAGGTGCGGGCGATCCGGCGTGTGTATTTCCGGTTCCTGCACTGCACAATCTTTTGCAAAGGGTACTTGAACTCGAAGTTGAGGTTTACGAAGTGGTTATAAAACAGAATCTGCAGCAGGTTCCCGTCCTGGTCGAACAGCAGTTTCTGTTCCGGGTCGTAGTGCAGCTCGGTGTAGAGGTCACCCAGCGTGTACGATTCTACCGGAATATGTTCCTCAATGGTTTTCAGGTTACCCATTGCGTCAATCCCCAGGGATGCTCCGATGTCGAGTACTTTAACCGGAGCTTTGAAACTGATCCGTTCATGGTCAAAAATAGCGTTGATTACCGGTGCATTACGCCCTGCATGGGTTGATTTCCTCACGCCATTCCTGAATATCAGCGCACCGGCAATCTGGAGGTACTGTGCTGTGGACAATCCCTGATTCAGGAGATTGCCTCCGAACAGGGCAATGTCGCGGTTCCGTCCGCCACAGTTTTTTCTGAGTGCGGCAAGCCTTTGGGGAAGTATCCGTTTTATGATGTTTACCAGCCTCTTCTTCATCTCTGCCTTTCTATTATTGCTGCATTCCTGCCGCGGATTTTTACTGCCGGCAAACTGTTGCCAGCAAAGACCCCTGTGCCTTCAAGCTTACGGATCACTTCATTCCGGTCAACTCGTATGAATCTTTCCCATTTTTCGTTCTTCAGCCTCATTTTCATCCTGATATGACTCATCATAGACCTGATGCGGCGGATTTTAAGTAACAATGACTTGTTTTCAGAAGATTTCAGATTGATATAATGTTCAGCAAGATGATCAGCGAGCTTCTCACCTGCAAGACTTCGGTAATTTTCAAAATTGGATGCGAAGACTGCCGATTTATCTTCTGAAGGATAGTATCCGGTCATTTTGCCACTGATCACGGGTTCCAGCGCTTGCAGTACCGCTTCAGGGGTTGCACAGGCAATGCTGAGCCACACCGGCAGCCATGCTGTAATCGATTCCTCCTGCCGGGGCACATAGGATATAGTGGGCTTACCTGCCATCACTGCCTCCATGCCGGTGGTGCAATCGTGATGGATGACGGCCAGGGCCGACTGGATCCAGGGATGCACATTGCCATTCCCGTTCACGAAAATGTTGTGTTTTCCGGAAAAGGCTTGTTCATACACCGTGATATCCTCATCGGGATGGGGCCTCAACACGAGATTGATTTCCGGAAAAGTTCCGGCAATGGATGTTGCCAGGGCAATGAACGCTTTCAGAAGTACTTTTCCCTCTTCATGTTTCAGGAGATAGAGAGGACGCTGCTCATCGGGGATGTCTTCTGTAGTTAAAAGAAATTTTCTGATGGCTTCTTCTCCGATCGCGGAGTTGGAGAGTCCAAAGCTGGTATTGATCAGGATAAACCTGCCATAGCGCTGCTGAATATGCGATCGTTCAGCCGCGAAAAATCCTGAATGCTCAGGTTTCAGCAGGTCAAACCTTGGCTCCCCGGTCACCACTACCTGTTCGGGGTGGATATATTCCAGGTCCCTGATCATCGCCTCCCGGATTTTCTCCCCGAAAACATAGAAATAGTCGAAATAGGGTGCAGACTCGGGCTGGTATGACCGGAGGAGGTCGTTCCGTATCTCTTTGGTAAGAGCTCCCCCTTCCACATCCAGCACAACAAGGTGGTGCCCTCTCTGTCTGAGCTTGCTGTAAAAACGGAGGAAGACATTGGAGGCGCTTTTGGCCAGGTAAACTCCGTTTCGGGCATGAAGTATCTCGCGGTGAACCCCTGCTTTGGTACCCAGCACCACCCGAAACCCCCTGGTTGCCAGGTGAGCAGCCAGCAGTATTTTGCCGTCAAACTCACGTTTTTTCGATTCAACAGGGATGAAAATGGTGGGGTGGGTCATAGGGTGGTATGGTGCTTATGCTGGTATGGGTTTAAATGCCACCTTTGGTGAGCAGGGGAAGGGCTGCCTGGTATGCTTCCCACCTCCCGATGTCGTAATAGGCGCTTTCGGCCACGGGGAACACCCCGACAGGCCGGCCCTGCGACCTCAGCGCTTCAATCAGGTGAGTGATATGATACTCCTGTTTGTCAGGGATCAGGTCCAGCACATCGCTCTGCAACACATACATGCCGGCATTGATCAGCATAGAGTATTCAGGTTTTTCGGTGATCTGCAGCAGATGGCCGGTATCGCTGGCTTCGCAGACGCCATAGGGAATGGCATGGCGGTGCAGTGCTGCCACAATGGTGAGGGCAAATCCGCCCTGCCGGTGGAACCGCAGGATATCGTTGTAGTCACTTCTGATGATGATATCACAGTTGGTCACAAACAGGTCACCTTTAATGGTTCCGTTGATGAGTTTAAGTGAACCGGCTGTACCGAGTGGCTGCTCCTCTTCCAGAAACCTTATGTCGTATGGATACTGTCGTTCTTCAAAATAGGCCTTGATCAGCCTGGCCTGATGGTTCAGGGAAATCGTGAATCCGGTGACGCCAAACCTGGCGAACTCCTGCATGATCAGCTCGATCACAGGCTGATTCCCGACCGGGACGAGCGGTTTGGGCAGGATGCGGGTGATGGGGTCGAGTCGGGTGCCTTTGCCCCCTGCCATGATGACCACGGGGATACCGCTGAGTTCTGTTGCAGGTTCCCGGTTGCTGCCCGAAAGTTCATCCCTGGTGATTACTGTCTGGATTAACCCTGACGGTGAAACCACCGGAACTGCCTGCAGGTGCTTTTCTTCCATGATTTTCAGGGCTTCACTTTTGTCCGCCGGGTGATGCATCACAAAAGGATGAGGATTGCAGGCCTGGATCACTTTCCCATTCACCCCACCGGTGCTCAGGATCCACCGCCTGATGTCGCCATCGGTGAGGCTTCCCCTCAGAATGCCGGCTTCATCGGTGATGAAGAGGGTCTTGGTATAGCTCTCATCGAGGATCTCCAGCGCTTTCTGGATCGGCAGGGACTGGTGTATGATCAGTTTATCCATGGTTTTCAGTTTGATTTTTGGTGATAAGGGCTTCCGCAATGGCAAAATCGAACTCTGAATCAATATCCACGGATCTTTCACGGGGCATCACCAGGGCGTAGGTTTCGGGGGTGAAGAAACTTTTGTGTTTCAGCAAGGCTTCTGCTGAAGCCATGTAAAGCGCCCCGTTCACACGGTAGTATTGCGGCAGAAGTTGCCTGGGTGCCATGGCTTCAGGAGCAATGAACCCTTTCATCGAGAGGTCTTCAGGAAGGAGGTTGCACCATTGCGGCGGATGCTCCGCAGCGCAGACTCCGACCACGGAGGTGGCACTCTTTTCCTGCAGGAGGCGCCATCCGTCACGGATGTCGTCAGCAGTGCGGAGCGGTGATGTAGGTTGGAGCAGGGTGATCCATTCGCAGGGAGTTCCTTCTGTTCCAAGCTTCCGGATGATGTCCAGGATTACATCGACGCTGGAAGCATCATCGTCTGCCAGTTTCCTGTCCCTGAGCCAGGGGACTTCAGCGCCGTGCTCCAGACCGATGGCAGCATAGCTTTCCGAATCGGTAGAGAGGATGATGCGGGTGAAGATGCTGCTTTGCAAGGCAGCACGGATGCTCCAGGCCAGCAGCGGTA
>JAWOGX010000179.1:0-9705 GCA_046496455.1 Bacteroidales bacterium
CCTGAACCGGAATTCATCGGTAGCCTCTTTGCCACGACTGGATTGCGCCTTCTTTGTTTCATGGTAGGTAAGCTCAATCATCACAGCCAGATCAACCCCCGGCGTTTTGATGGCATACAGACCGTCAATGACCAGCACCTCCACCTCTGAAAAATCGGTGGTGAGCCTGTCAACCCTTTGCGTCACAAGGTCCACACAGGGCATGGTGCTTTCACGGCCGTTCCTGAAATCGTCAACGACCCGGTTGATGGTCTCCCAGTCGTACTCATCCGGACCAACCACCTGCTCCACACCGTGCTCCTTTCGCCAGGCATTCCGCTCAAGGGGCAGGGTGCGGTAAAAGTTGTCGATATGGATCGGCTTGGCAACAATACCTTTCTTAAATAGCTCTTTTGCAATTACATGGGTGAGCTCCGACTTGCCGGAACCCGATTCGCCGGAGATCGCCACAATCATCCTGGGTTTCATTTTCTTTTCGATCTCTTCGAGGATCACGGCGGCGGCTTTGCGGTGATGATCACCTATCAGCAGGATATCTTCTAGCATGGCGGTTACTGGTTATGGGTTAATGGTTATGGGTGGCTGTGATAGACGAGTGCTGATCGTTTTGATCAGCGATTGACGATTTGTTTTGATTGCAGATTGCTGATTAGCGATTGCTGATCAGCGAAGTGTCAATACTTCTATTATTGATTAGATATTGCTGTTTTAATGCTTTTAACGAAGATAGAAATCAGTTCATTATTTTCCTTGATTGCAACAATAATTTTATCATCAGAATGGTAAAGTCCGGCACGATAGATCATCTTGAGGTTAACGAGTGTCTCACGTAGTTCTTTGAGTACGATGCTGATCTTGTGGACAAAATCTTTTCGGGATTCGCCACTTTGCGCTTCTCCATAATTGAGCGCACAAGAAGTGCCGGAACGCAGCAACTGACCGGATAGATGCGCTCCGGCTTTTGATGCCGGCATTTCATTCACAATCTCGATGATCATGACCCCAAATTGTATCAGTCTTTCTTCCAGCTCTTTCGCTTTCATAATCAATCTGCTCAGTTTTTCATTACTCATAGATCAAAGACCTCACACATCAAAGATCTGAAAATTTAACCCATCGAAAATCAAAAATCAAACATCAAAAAAAAAAAATCAACAATCAGCAATCAACAATCAGCAATCGCTAATCATTCGCTCCTCATCACCTTCCTCCTCCAAACCTTTCCATCTTTCCCTACCACCTCCATCAGATACATCCCCGGTTTCAGATTTTAGTTTGTAAGTGGAGGGTGTTTATCCGCCTGCGGTGGAGTTTAGTTGTCATCCCGAGCGAAGTCGAGGGCAGTGGAGGGGAGATCGATGCGATATTGCTTTCCCTGAAAAGTAATGTTGAATGCGAGGCGTTTCCATTGTTTCGGGAGGCGGGGATTGACAACCGGGATGTTTCCGCTGAGGTTCAGTCCGCCATAGGCTTTTAGGGCAATCAGTATGGTTCCTGCCATCACCCCGCAATGAATCCCTTCAGCGGTGGTGCCCCCCTGGATGTCATCGTAGTCGCTGGTGAGGGCATCCCGGTAAAGTTCCCAGCCGAGCTCATCCCGGTCAATAAGGTTGGCAAGATAGGCATGAACAACCCGGCTTAATGTGGATCCATGTGAGGTGCGTTGCAGGTAATAATCGAGATTTTTCTGGAGATAGTCTTCCGGAAGCTGGTATCCCATCTCATTGATCAGCGAGGTCACCTCTTCCGGATCAAGGTTGTAGAAAAGCATCAGGGTATCAGCCTGTTTGGCAACCTTGAAATGGTCCGGCGATTTCCCCTCTGCTTTCAGGATCCTGTCGAGCCGGTAGATGTTACCGTACTTTTTCTTGTAGTGATCCCAGTCAATCTCCTCCAGTTCAAAGTACCCGTCGTATTGGGCAATAATCCCTTCATCGGAAATGATAAGCTTGAGTTTTTTCGCAACTTCCTGCCAGTGTTCCAATTCGTGATCGGTCATTCCCGTTTTTTCCCATACTTCCAAAGTGACATCGGGGTTTGTCTTCAGCAGAATTTCCCTGGTTTTTTTGAACATCCACGCTACCATCACATTGGTGTAGGCGTTGTCGCGCAAGCCACCTTCGGATTCATCCGGATATCCTTCATGGAATTCATCGGGGCCCATAACCTTATTGATGGAATATTTGCCTGTATTCTCGTTCAGTGTCGCCTTGCTGCTCCAGAACCGGCAGATTTCCAGCAGCATCTCAAGGCCATATTTATCCATGAATTTCCGGTCACCGGTGTAATGATCATATTGAATAATGTTCCAGGCTATTGCAAGTGAAACGTGCCTCTGCAATGAGCTGTGGTCATCGCCCCAGTCACCCGACAGGGGATTGAAGTGGAACAGTTGGGTCTCTTCTTCCCCTGTGCTTCCGCTTTGCCATGGGAACATGGCTCCCCTGTAGCCATGGTTCTTCGCATATTCCCGGGCAGCATCCAGCCTGCGGTAACGGTACATCAGCACAGAACGGGCAACATCAGGAAAATGCATGAAGTAGAGGGGGAGGATGTACAACTCATCCCAGAAGATATGGCCCCTGTAAGCTTCGCCGGTCAGTCCGCGGGCAGGAATTCCAAAATCGATGTCAACATTGTTTGGGGAAGTGGTGCACATCAGGTGGTAAAGATGGAGCCGAAGCAATTTCTGGCCGAGGCGGTCCCCTTCTACCTGTATGTCTGCTTTATCCCAGATCTTTTTCCATGCCCCTGCAGAATCCTGCAGAAGTGATTTGAAGGACGGAACGCCATGCAGTTCATGCGTGTGGTCAAAAGCACTTTGCCCATTGGCCGGGAATCGTTCGATGAAAACGATCTTTTCGAGTGTAACTTCCTGACCTTCGGTAATGTTTACAGTGGCAATAAGATCAGCTACGCCATCGGTGCATGCACCGGTGATTTCAGCGTCTGCTGTCAAGCCATCTGCAAGTAAGGAAATCCTGGCAGTCTGGGAAATCGCAATGCCTGATTGTGTGGTGATCACTTCAACATGCTGAAAATTGCCAAATACCCATTCATCAACCGGCCAGATATGTTGTTGATTGAGTTCGCGGTAACGCGCCACCCCATCGTTGATGTGGTTGCCTGAAAGGGTGGACTTCAATGCAATGGTTCCTGCGTAGTTCAGCGGGATCACCGAGTATTCGATCGCGGCCAGGTTCGGGTGATGCATGGCAGCAATCCGTCGCGATTTCACCACGGTTTCCCTACCAGACTCATCCCTGACATGCATCTCTTTCTGCAGTGTACCGTCCCTGAATTGCAGTGATCTGCTGATGCTCAGAATTTCTGCTTTATTGACGTCAAACCATTCACCATTGCCGAGACGGAATGTTACCGGCAACCAGTTTGTGACATTCACCAGGTCCTCATTCCATACTTCCCTGCCTGCTACCTTTGACGAAAGCTTATTATACACCCCAGCCATGTAAGTCCCGGGATAGTTTATGTCGTTAATGCCTGCTTCTTCCATGGCGCCACGGGTGCCAAAATAACCATT
This sequence comes from Bacteroidales bacterium, assembly GCA_046496455.1. GTDB lineage: Bacteria > Bacteroidota > Bacteroidia > Bacteroidales > SKPS01 > SKPS01. The sequence goes on from JAWOGX010000179.1 coordinate 3,542, forward strand.
TCCGACCGACAGCAGCGCTTCCCTTGAGCGTTCCTTCTGCGGGTCATAATCCCGGTAGGTGATCGACCAGTTATCCTGTTCCAGTCCGGTCTGAAACCATTCCATGATCCCTTCAAATCCGATTTCAGCGATATCTTTTACAACGATATCGGCACCAGCAAGATACAGTGCATCCTCATTCTCCTCCCTGGCAATGCCAAGCACGAGCCCAAAATTCCCTTTTCTACCCGCTTCTACACCTGAGATGGCATCTTCGACCACAACGCATTCGTGGTAGGATGCACCAAGGTTATCAGCCGCTGTGGTGAAGATATCGGGTTCCGGTTTACCGTTGAGTCCGAGTTCAGCGCTCACCTCACCATCCACCCTCGTCTCGATAAGGGGAGCCAGACCTGTGATTTCCAAAATGTTCCGGCAGTTTTTGGAGGAGGATGCTACTCCGACGCGAATACCCTCTTTGCGTAGTTTGTGAATCAATTCAACTGTGGATGGATAAACCTCTACACCATCACGCTTCAATATCTCGTTGAATGCCAGATTTTTCCTGTTGCCAACGCCGCAGATGGTCTCCTGTTCCGGCTCATCTTCAGGCGCTCCAAATGGTAGCTGAATGCCCCGCGATTCCAGGAAAGAGCGAACGCCATCGTATCTCGGCTTGCCGTCAACATATGTCAGGTAATCGTGATCCCTGCTGAAAGGGATAAATGGCTCACCGGTGGTCTTCTCTCTATCTTTCAGGAATCCGTCAAACACCTCTTTCCACGCCTGGCTGTGCACCAGCGCCGTCTTCGTGATTACTCCGTCCAGGTCGAATATAACTGCCTTCATGTTTTGTTTTTGATTTTAGGCTGATAATAGATGAGATCAATCCTTGTTGTCTATTTCAATCCACTGATAACCATATGGATCCAGATGAACATCGGGCTGATCCCCGATGCGGAGCGTGACCTTCTGGTCAGAGAGATTATGTACGACCCTGACTTGTTCACCCGGTAGGATCCGGTCAAAAGCCAGCACAGCATCACGGGCTGATGCAGGCTCAACTTCTGGATGCAACCATTCGATCTCACCACGGCCGAAACATCTCCTTTTATTTCTCGCTTCAAGCATCGTGGTCAGCCTGTCAAGCACTTTGGAGGCCAGGCTGTTATCGTAATTAAGCTCTCTCTTCAATCCATCCCAGTCTATCTTCCCTCTTACCAGGAAACGTGTATCGTCTTTGCCGACCAGCCGGATCTGCTCATGATAATAGGCTTCATCGTTCAGTTTGCCGAATTCATCACCATAATAGATCACCGGTGTTCCCGGAAGGGTGAGCATCATCGAAAATGCCAGTCCGATTTTCCGGTGGTCCCGCTCCATAAGCTCAGCCAACCGGGCAGAAATGCCTTGTCCTTCCCTGAAATTCCATTGCGGGTTCCTACAGTAGCTGTTGTGGATGTAGGCTCTGTCTTCCTCACTAACATAGACAAGTTCCAGGCTCAGCTCGTCATGGCATCGCAAAAAGGTAAACCATTGAGCCCCATCAGGCAGGGGAGGTGTATTTGCCGGATGAAGGATGTTGGTTACCGGTTCAGCGGATCTCATGGCGATACTCTTAAACAGTTGCGGCATCAGGGGGAAATGGTATCCTGCCTGGCATTCGTCACCTTGTCCGAAGTATTTCACTACTTCATGCGGTTTCTGGCATGCTTCGGCCAGTAGCAGGGTATTGGGTCTGATCGTTTCCAGCACACCACGGAAAAATTTTACGATATCGTGTGTGGTTTCAAGGTTCTCACAATCAGTGCCTTCCTCTTTCCACAAATAGGGAATGGCATCAGCCCTGAATCCATCAACCCCCAGCCTGAGCCAGAACAGCAGGTTGCGGGCCATCTCGAGCAGTACATTCGGATTCCTGTAATTCAGGTCTGGCTGAAAGTCGAAAAAGCGGTGAAAGAAAAATGCATCGCCATCTTTTTTCCAGTTGCTGGTTTCGATTCCCTGGAAGATGATCCGTGCCTCATTGTATTTCTGGTCATCGTCATTCCAGATGTAGTAGTCGCGATAGGGGTTCTCTTCTCCTTTCCTTGATTCGATGAACCAGGGGTGCTCTTCTGAGGTGTGATTGATGGCGATATCGAAGATGATCCTGATCCCTTTGGCATGCGCCTTCTCCACGAAAGCGGCGAATTTCTCTTCCTGCCCCTCTTCCGGGAGGAGGTCTGCCCTGATCTTTCGGAAGTCCCTGATGTCAAAGCCGGCATCACGCATCGGGGAATCGAGGATGGGCAGCAGCCACAGGCATGTTACGCCCAAAGCAGCCAGGTAGTCAAGCTTTGATTCCAGCCCCTCGAAATCCTTGTTGAAAAGATCTACATATAAAGAATACACCACCACATCCCGGTACCACTCTTCAGGGAGGGTAGACACAGGATTGTCTTGTTTGAAGCGCTGTAATTCGGTATTGAATGATTCAAGCAGTGCATCATGGTCATGGCCGTAGATCTTGTGCCAGAGAAGTTTTAATTGTTGGTTGATCATAATATTCTTGTTTGGAGATTCCGATTTAGCGTTTTATTTCACTGAGATGCACTGATATACACTGAGATACACTGAGGTTTATAAGATTATTTCCTGTCATGCACAAATATGACAAAGAACGCTGCAAGGAACAAAGAAACCCCGCCAACGAACATCGCATAGATAGGTTCATCAGCAAAAAGATACTTAATCGTGATGCCCAGGAGCGAAGCGGCAAGGATCTGCGGCAAAACAATGAAGAAGTTGAAAATCCCCATATAGACCCCCATTTTCTGCGCCGGTAAGGAACCGGCGAGGATCGCGTAGGGCATCGAAAGGATGCTGGCCCAGGCGAGTCCTACCCCCAGCATCGAGACAAGAAACAGGTTTGGGTCATTGAAGAAATAGATCGAAATGAGTCCTAACCCACCAATGATCAGAGATATCATATGGGTTGTCTTTCTGGAGGTGATGCGCGCAAGAAATGCCAGAAGAAATGCCACCAGGGCAGCAAATCCATTATAGGCAGCAAACATGATCCCGACCCAGTCAGCTCCGGTATTGTACTCTTTATTGATGACAATGAACCTGTCAAATAATGCATCATCAATCTGATATCTGTTCTCGTATTGCTTATGACCGGCGCTTGCCTGTTTGCTGCTGTCTTTCAGGAAAAGATTGACCAGACGCACCTTTACAGCAACGTCTTCCTTTCCTTTGACAAACTTTGCCTTCATTTTATCCAGTTCAGACCTGAAAACATCCATTTTAAGGTCAGTATCTGTCAGGGCCGGGTTTGAGGCAAGTCTGTTGTATTCATTTTCAATTTTCTGATACTCATCAAACGAGATCTTCATATCATATTTCTCGCTTGTAATCCCTGCGGTTGTATAGATCCACATGGAGAACAGTGCAAACCATGAAAAAAACTGCACAATGGCAAGCTGTTTCATGGTTTTGGGCATGGTATACAAATCGTTGATGATGGCCACAAGGCCGTTTGTCTTATTCCCTGAACGGATAAATAGTCCTGTTACCAGCTGAATGAGGCCGTAGAATGTGATGGCGCCTGTAAACACATAGAGTTCGGCGGCAAGGTCAATATTCAGCTGATCGGCATGGAGGCGCCCGTAGTAGAGCAGAAAGGTGAGGATGGCGCCTGTACCTGTCCAGATTCCACTGTTTTTCAAAAATCTCTGGGCGGGAAGTATTTCATCCTGAGGCTCAGAAGGGACAGACTCACCCTCTTTTTCGTGTCTTTCAAATTCAAGCAGTTCTTCAGGGGAGTACTCCCGGGTTCTGATGACCGTCCATAGTACAGCCAGGAAAAACACCACTCCACCGATGTAGAAGGAGTACTTCACAGAAGGGGGCACGATCCCCTCCGGGGCCGTATTGGGTATGTTGAACCAGTTGGTCATGATGTAGGGCAATGCCGATGCAATCACCGCACCGGTGCCGATGAAGAAGCTCTGCATCACAAAGCCTTTGGTTCTCTGCTCCGACGGAAGCATGTCACCCACAAAAGCCCTGAAAGGCTCCATAGAGATATTGATTGAGGCATCCATGATCCAGAGCATTCCGGCAGCGACCCACAAGACCGGGGAGTTGGGCATGATGAAGAGGGCAATGGAAGCGAAGATTGCTCCCACAAGGAAATAGGGGCGCCTTCTCCCCAGGCGGTTCCAGGTTTTATCGCTCATGTAACCGATGATGGGCTGGATGATCAATCCAGTAATGGGGGCAGCGATCCAAAGAATCGGAATAGAGCTGATTTCCGCATTAAGTGTTTCGAAAATTCTGCTCACATTCGCATTCTGCAGTGCAAATCCGAACTGGATTCCCAGGAATCCAAAACTCATGTTCCAGATCTGCCAGAAACTCAACCTCGGTTTTTGTTTCATAAGGTTTGATTTGTTTTGTGATTGAGGATTAATACACAACGACTTTAATGATTTCGGATATTTCACCGTAGGTGAACCTGAAGAGGTAAACCCCGGTGTTGAGGGTGTTTCCGACGTCGGATAAGGAGACCAGTTGTTGCTCCCTGACGAGTAAAGTGACCTCAGAAACCAACCTGCCGATGGGGTCGAAGACTTCCACCAGCATCTCGCCCTGGATTTCACTTCCGGCATTGAGCATCAGGTTGAGATTGCCGGGGGTAGGATTTGGAAAAATACTGCCTATGCCTTTGGGTGTTTCGGGTAAAATTTTCCATACCGGTTGTACCGGGTATGATGGGATACGATGCTGGTCCAGAAAAAGATGGTATTCACCAGGTGTCAGGGTAATGGATATTGCCGTGTCGGTCACCACCAGGCTGTCGCCGCTGAAAAAGTCGTACCATGTGCCGGTATGAGGGAACGAAGGGGTTGCTGTTGCACGTTGCACTCCAAAATTTCCAATCACAACAGCATTCATTTCAGGCGATTGAAGCCCGATCCTTTTGATGGCACCTGCCACATTCAGTTTTGGCTTTCCAGTGCTGAACAGGGATTCTTCAGCCCTTAAAGCTGACAGGCTGGCATAAAGGTTATACAGGTTTTGTCTGCCCGGATTCTGATAGTAATCCCAACGCACTGGCTTCTCACCGGTACGGCCATTAAAATCGATGGTGTAGTCGTAGCCAAGTTCCCCGAACTGCCAGATCATTTTTGGGCCCGGAATGGTGAAGAAGAATGCGGCACTGAGCTGGCCGCGCTGTAGCGCAGTGTCGATCCTGGTGATATCATAAAAAGAGGTCTTATTTCCCCAGTTGAGGCATTTGTAAATCATCCGTTCTTCATCATGGCTCTCCATATACCCGATCAGGGTTGGGGAAGACCATCCCCGCTGGTGGAAATCAATGGATGAGAAGTCAGATTTCCCATTTCCGTGGTAACCCATTGCTGACTCCGTATACTGGTGGTTTAAATTGCCCCAGAGCATCATCCCCCTGTCAGAAAGCGCTTTCTCTTCCGTGTTTTCAGCGAAGTGTTCCAGGATTACAAAGGCATCAGGGTTCACCGACCATACCGTATCAGCATAAGCTTGCAGAATGGCAACCCTTGAAGCGTCGTATTGGCCCCACCCGGAAACGTTTCCCAGCGTATTTTTCTGGGTGAAACCTTTCGACAGGTCGAACCGGAAACCATCTACCCGATACTCCTCCAGCCAGAACTTAATGGCCCTGCTGATATATTGCCTTGTGGCCTGCGACTCATGGTTGAAATCAAATCCTACATTGAAGTCGTGTTTTTCCACCATATTATAATACGGACTGTTGGCAGCAGGCCTGTTCTGCGATTCATCCCAGTAAAGCAATACGTAGGGAGAGGTGCCGAAGGAGTGGTTGTAAACCACATCCAGGATGACAGCAATACCGCGCCGGTGGCAGGTATCGATGAATGCCTTCAGGTCATTCTTTGTTCCATAGTATTTATCTACCGCAAAATAATAATTCGGGTTGTATCCCCAACTGCTGTTGCCCTCAAATTCATTGACCGGCATCAGTTCAATTGCATTGACTCCAAGCTTTTGCAGATAGGGCAGGGTGTCTATCACTGCCTGAAATGTGCGTTCGGTCGTAAAATCCCTTACCAGCAGCTCATAAATGAAGAGTTTTTCTTTGGCAGGCGGTGTGTATTGCTGGTTTTGCCATGTGTATAAATCCGGCGTTGTGG
>JAWOGX010000039.1:0-2926 GCA_046496455.1 Bacteroidales bacterium
GCGGCCACCCGGCATCCGCCTGCTGCGAACTCACAGACACCATCTTTACTGCTGATGTGAACCTCAAAGTGCCCGTCTGCCCCTATCACCAGATCGTACATCTTGACCCGACCGGGCGTTACCAGGTGAACAGCCTCTGCGAGGAGCCTTCGGCCATGATCCACCAGTGCTTTTTCATCCTGCCTCCTGCCATGGAATATTATTTCAAACCGCTGAACCCTTTCTACCGGTCGCTGCCCCCTTATCGCGAAGACTGTTCAAGGGACCTGCGGGGCCGCGATGTCATGGAGGTGATCTATCCGGTGGACCTCGGCGAGATCTTTATCCCGGTTGATGTATCCGGTCAGCAAGGTAAGGTGATTTTTGAGGTTGCACATCAACAGAGGCATAGCCGGATTTTCTGGTACCTTGATGAACAGTTTATCGGCACCACGGCCGGTGAACATAAAAAATCACTCCAGCCCGGGCCTGGATGGCACCTCTTAACCCTCACCGACGACCAGGGCTTCAGGGTCACCAAAAGGTTCAGGGTTGCAGAAAAGAGTGAGTAAAAGCTTACTTCGCCGGCACCAGGAATTTGTCACCGGTCTCCTCAATCAGCCTCTTCTTCCAGCTGTCAGGGAAGTCGGGATGTTTCGGTGATGCGGGAAATCCCCACGGGTTTCGCTGAAAGACACCATCCTGTTCTTGCTTGACATTGCCGTCGAGATACTTGACAAGGAGGAAATTACCCAGTTCCCTCCACTGATCCAGGAGGTTGTCGGCTGTATTGTGGGAAAATGCGGTGACAAACTCCCTGGCCAGTTCCGGATCCTGCTTGTAGAGCAGTGTGGCCCCTGCATCAATGGCCGGGATGAAAGCGTCGAATTGTTTGCCGAGTTCGGCCTGTTTTTTTCGCACATCAACGATGGCGCGGTCATAAAAGAGGTAGATAAAATGGGAAACCCTGTTGAAGACCCAGAAAGCCGATTCATCGGAATAGGTGAGCAGATCCGCGGTCTCTTCGGCATAGGCGTGGGGCACATGGGTCATTCCGCAGTAAAACGGAGCGTGCATGGACAGTCCGGCATCATCGAGGCCGTACCAGAATATCCCTCCGATGGGGTCAGGGAGCCAGTGCCGCATCTGTGCCACCCATGAGAAGGCGGACTGCTGGGTAGCAGTGACCCTTTCGTTGAAGTAGGTTTTGTCTTCATATTTCCAGGTGAGCGGCCTCCATCGGTAAGGAAGCCCCTGCAGCCCCGCACCGAAATCCTTTGACATGTCAAGGTCTGTTCCCTCCAGGGTATTGCGCTTGAATGTCATCAGGTCGCGGGCAGTGAGTTTCCGGTCAGGTTTGATATACAAAGGCATCCTTGGTGATTTCGTGCGTCCCGTTGCATAATCCCAGTATTGATCCATACCGGAAGCTGCCTGGTCAAACATCGCCCAAACCCTCAGTTCACAAAACCTGGCTGCACCGAAATCGAGGGGTGCATAGGCATCTGAGAAGCTAAAGTCGCTCCCGTCGCCGGAATAATACCCTTTTGCCCTGGCGAAATCCACCACATCATAAGCATAAACCACTTCAACATCAGGCTGAAATAGCTGATCCATATTCTTACTGCTGATGCTGGTTTTTCCGTTTTCCAGGGGAAAGGTTGTAATCCTTGCATGGTTGGCATGGGCGCTGATGTATCCGTCAGGGATCCTGATGGCTACCCAGACTGCACCACGAAGGGCATTGGCGCTTGTCTTGCTCTTTTTGTCATACTTCATTTCATTCCCTTTGCCGATGATCTCAAAGATCCAGGCTTCATTGGGATCCGCTACCGAGTAGGATTGCCCGGAGCTGAAATAGCCGTGCTTCTCCACCAGTTCAGTCATTACTTTGATTGCTTCCCGTGCGGTTCTGGCGCGCTGAAGCCCCAGGAACATAATGCTTCCCCAGTCTATCAGCCCGGTGGTATCTTCGAGTTCGCTGCGGCCACCGAAGGTGCTCTCTCCAATGGATACCTGGTGCTCATTCATAAAGCCGATCACCTGGTGGGTCTCGCGGGGTTGCGGGATCTGCCCCAGCGGGCGGCCGGAGCTTCTGTCGTAAATGGTCAGCATACTCCCTTCCGGCCATGTGGCGCGCGGGAAGAAATACAGGGTGCCATAGCGCACATGGGAGTCGCCGGCATAACTGATCATCGTGGACCCATCAGCAGAAGCCCCTTTCGTGACCAGGTAGCTGGTGCAGGGGTGAACATCAGAAACCTGGAATATGAATGCCAGGAATGCCATCAGAAAAATACCTCTCATCGGTTCAATGTTTTTAAAGTTGAAGGGCAAAGATATCAGAAATGGGGATACCGGCAAGCCCCGGTCAGGGGTGTGGCATCAGCGGGTCATACCCTCTTCCGGTAATTGATCACCGCCCAGCCATTGAGCACCAGCGAAAACACCGCTATGGTTGCGAGGTGCCCCCACACATGCCTGAGGCTGCTCCCTTTCATCACTACCATTCTTAAAACCTCAATAAGATAGGAGACCGGGTTGAATCTTGACACGATCCGGGCCCATTCCGGCATGCTTTCAATGGATGTGAACAAACCACCCATCAGAATAAAAATCATCATAAAGAAAAAGAGGATATACATGGCCTGCTGCTGTGTCTCACAGAAGGTGGATACCAGCAGTCCGAAACCGAGCACTGCCGGGAGATAAAGGCCAATAAAGAGATAAAGCACCCCAATATTTCCCTGGGGAACAATCCCGTACACAACCCAGCTTACCAGCAACCCGAGGGTGAACACGATATTGCCAAGAAGCCAGAAGGGGATCAGTTTCCCGAGAATGAAATGGTGCTTTTTGATCGGCGTCACATTGATCTGTTCAATGGTACCGGCTTCTTTCTCCTTTACGATGTTCAGTGCTGAGAGGAACCCTCCGATCATCGTCA
>JAWOGX010000278.1:0-12620 GCA_046496455.1 Bacteroidales bacterium
TGGTATTAAAAACTTCAGAATACAACTCGATTATCCTGCATATACCCGAAAGCAATCTGAAGTGGTTGACAACATCGGTGACCTGATTGTTCCACGTGGAACAATGGTGACCTGGAGATTCAATACGTACCATACCGATGATCTTCGGCTCACTTTCAACGATAAACCAATGAAATTCAGCCGCGAAACACCCGATAGATATTCTTTTAAACAACGCATTATGGAAGGGGCATCTTACATGGTGCAGCCGGTCAATAAATACATTGATACCCTGAACAGTGTGCCCTATGCCATAGAAGTGATTCCGGATGAATATCCATTGATCAGGGTGGATGAACTCCATGATACCCTGAACCATTTCATGATCTTCTTTACAGGTGATATCGGTGATGATTATGGTTTTACTGCTCTTAAATACAAATATGCCCAGGTAAGGCAAGGAGATACCATTCAAAGAAAAGATCTGTTGCTCCAAATCCCGGGGAACGAATTAAAGCAAAGATTTATGCATTATTCCGACCTCAAAAGCCTGGGCTTTCAACCAGGTGATCAGCTTGTGTGGTATTTTGAAGTTCAGGATAACGATCAGATCTCCGGACCGAAAACGTCACGGTCATACCTTTCAACATACCGCATCCCTGGTTTCGCGGAACTGGATGAAAGTCAGCAGCAGATCGAAGAGGATATCAAGGATAAAATGAACCAGACTATCACGTCTGCACAGGCCATTCAGCAGGAAGCAAAAAAACTGAACCAGGAACTCAGAACCAAGGAGCAACTCAACTGGCAGGACCGGGAGAAGATCAATCAGCTGCTGAACAAGCAACAGCAGGTTAAATCCAATATCGAAGATCTTCAGAAAATGATGGAGTACAAGCAGCAAAAGGAGGAGCAATACAAGGAAATAGACCCCGATATTCTTGAAAAACAGAAACTGCTTCAGGAAATGATGGAAAAGCTTCTTGATGATGAAACCAGGAAACTTCTTGAGGAAATTCAGAAGCTTATGGATGAACTGGATAAGAATAAGGTGAATGAGATGCTCGATCAGATCAGGATGACCAATGATGAACTGAACCGCGAGCTTGAACGAAACCTGGAGTTGTTTAAACAACTTGAGATTGAGAAAGATCTGAGGGAAGCCATTGAAAAGCTTGACAAGCTGTCACAGGACCAGGAGAAACTTTCCAAAGAATCAGAGAAATCATCCGATCCGGAAAAAGGGGCTGAAAAACAGCAGGAACTCAATAAAGAATTCGACGAAGTAAGTAAAAAGCTTGATCAGATCGATAAAAAAAACAAAGAATTGGAATATCCCAATAATTTGGAAAATACTGATCAGGAGAAATCCGCCATCAAAAAGGATATGAAGGAGAGCCTTGACCAACTCAACCAGGGTAAACCAAAAAGCGCAAGCGGAAAACAAAAGAATGCTTCGCAGAAAATGCAGGAGCTGTCTGATAAGTTGAGCCAGATGATGGAAGAGATGATGGAGGAGCAGATCGCTGAAGATATTATGACCCTGCGACAGATCCTGGAAAATCTGATCCATATTTCGTTTGAACAGGAGTTGCTGATGAAGGATGCACAGAAGATCAGCCGAGTGGATCCCCGTTACCCGGAAATCATCAACAAACAAAATCTGATAAAGCGTGATTTTAAAGTTATTGAGGATTCCCTTACTGCGCTCGGAAAACGTCAAACCGCCATCCAAACCGTTGTTTCGAAAGAGATCAGCGCCATAAAGGAGAACATTGATCAGGCAATCAGTAACTTTCTTGAAGTACACACCATAGGTATTGTGAACAGGCAGGGAAAAGAGATTGCGATGGAAAGACAGCAATTTGCCATGACCTCCATGAACAACCTGGCACTTCTCCTGGCAGAATCGCTCGACAATATGAAACAGGAACAGAACCAGCAGAAGTCGGGACAAGGCAAGCAGTGTAAAAATCCAAAATCGGGACAATCCATGTCTCAAATCCGTCAGCGACAGCAGAACCTCAACCAGCAACTGCAAAAGATGCGTGATGAGATGCAGAAAGGTCAGCAGCCTCAGGGTAAACGTAATAGTATGAGTGAGCAATTTGCACGTATGGCCGCGGAGCAGGAAGCCATCAGGAAAGCATTGGGAGAATATATGCAAGAGCTTCAAAAACAAGGACTTAAGGATCAAGGCAACCTGAGTGAGCTTATGAAACAGATGGAGAAAACGGAAGAGGAACTGGTGAATAAAATGTTGAATCAAACTACCCTGAAAAGACAGGAAGAGATCAGGACCAGACTGCTGGAAAGTGAGAAAGATGAACGCGAACGCGAGGAAGAAGAGAGGCGTGAATCAAAAGAGGTAAAAAATCAAATTTTTAGTAACCCTTCGCTCTTTTTGGAGTATAAAAGGTTAACGGAAAAAGAGCGGGAGATGCTGAGATACTCAACTCCCCTTCTGCAACATTTTTACAAAAACAAGGTGAATGAATTCATGATCAAACAGGAGGCAGCACAATAAATATGATCAGAGAAAAACGTATCAGTTTTGGAGCATCGATGAGCAACATGCACGCAGTGAATCATTTTATTGAAGATATCTGCGATCATTACAACATTTTTGACAGCTATTTCGGCAACATTCTCACAGCAGTAACAGAAGCGGTTCAGAATGCCATCGTTCATGGCAACAGGAGCAACCCCTCGAAAAGAGTTGAGTTATCCTTCACTTCAAGGGCCGATGGACTCTGTTTTACCGTTTCCGATGAAGGGAATGGCTTCAACCCAAATGAAATGCCGGATCCCACCGACCTCGCCAATGATGGCCTGATGGGCCGGGGGATCTTTCTCATGCACAGCCTTGCTGATGGCATTGAGTTCTCGGATGGAGGTCGTACAGTCGAGTTGACCTTCAACATTACCGGTATTGACCAGGACCTGGCTGCCAGCCGGATGACACAGATGAATACCTATTTCAAATCTGTGAAGAAAACCACCGGTACCTCGATTCAGTAATCCCCTCCTCCCCTATCCCATCGATACTGAATACGCCCCAAACAGATGAAACCCAGCATCAGCCTCTTTTTCCACGATATCCCTAAAATCCCGCTTCAGGTCACCGAAGTGAAACAATGGCTGATACGTGTAACTGAACTATACAATGCCCCCCTGAAATCGCTCAGAATCATCCTTTGCGCTGATGAGTATCTGAGCAAGCTTAATATTGAATATCTGAAGCACGATACCCTGACCGATATCATTACTTTTCCGTATCACGAAAAGGGTAAACCCATTGAGGGTGAATTGTATATCAGTCTTGAGAGGGTCAGAGAGAATGCAGAAACCCTCAACCTCACAACAGAGCAGGAACTGGATCGGGTCATTGTCCACGGTCTTTTACATCTTATTGGATATGAGGATCATACTCCTGAGCAAAAGGAGGCGATGAGACGCGAAGAGGATAAATGCTTATCTTTGCGCCCCTAATCGATTTAGCCCCCGGAGTGGATAATACCTATGATGTCATTGTAGTCGGAGCCGGACATGCCGGATGTGAGGCTGCTGCAGCCGCAGCAAACCTTGGTTCGGAGGTGTTGCTCATTACCATGAACCTTAATGCCATCGCCAATATGTCGTGCAATCCTGCCATGGGGGGCATTGCCAAAGGGCAGATTGTGCGTGAGATAGATGCATTGGGAGGGTATTCCGGTATTGTAACCGATCACACCATGATACAGTTCCGGATGCTCAACAGGAGTAAAGGACCGGCAATGTGGAGTCCCCGTGCACAGAGCGACAGGGTAGCATTTTCGGTTTACTGGAGGTCGGTGCTTGAAAAAATTCCCAATCTCTCTTTCAGGGAAGATGAGGTAATGGAAATCCTCATCGAAAGGGGAGTGGTGAAAGGGGTTATGACCCGTTTAGGGGTGAAATACTTGTCCAGGGCGGTCATTCTCACCTCCGGTACCTTCCTGAACGGGCTGATTCATGTGGGGGAGAAGCAGTTTTCAGGGGGAAGAATCGGGGAGAAGGCATCGGCAGGAATAACCAAAAGCCTTGAGGATCAAGGTTTTGTTTCCCGTCGCCTGAAAACCGGAACCCCTGTTCGTGTGGATGGCCGCACCATCGATTTCACGCAACTCGAAGAGCAACCAGGCGATGAAAATCCGGGCCGGTTTTCGTTTACCGACACCCCTGCCCTATCGGTGCAGCGAAGCTGTTATCTGGCATACACCTCCGGGGAGGTTCACGATATTTTAAGAACCGGTTTTGATAAATCGCCGCTTTTTATCGGAACGATCAAAGGAACCGGCCCACGATATTGCCCTTCCATCGAAGATAAGATTGAAAGGTTTGCAGATAAAACCTCGCACCAGCTCTTTGTGGAGCCGGAAGGCTGGAATACCATTGAGATGTATATCAACGGCTTTTCCTCATCGCTGCCGGAAGAGGTCCAGGTTAAAGCCTTGCGAAAGATAAAAGGCTTTGAAAATGCCAGGATCTTCAGGGCTGGATATGCGATCGAGTATGATTATTTTCCTCCGGACCAGCTCCATATCACACTGGAGACCAAGACAGTGGCCAACCTCTATTTTGCAGGGCAGATCAATGGGACCACCGGTTACGAAGAGGCAGCTGCCCAGGGATTGATGGCCGGGATCAATGCCCATCTGAAGCTCCGGGAGGAGGATCCTTTCATCCTCAGCCGTTCTGAGGCCTATATCGGGGTTCTGCTGGATGACCTTATCTCAAAAGAGATCGATGAACCATACCGGATGTTTACCTCCAGGGCAGAATACAGGATCCTGTTGAGGCAAAGTAACGCGGATATCCGATTGACACCGCTTTCGGCGAGGATAGGTTTGGCATCCGACGAACGGCTGCGCCGCGTGAATCAGAAGATAGACGGGATCGGGCTTGTGATGGATTTCATCCAGCAGACCAGTATTGAGCTTGGGCCCGCCAACAGGATGCTGGAATCAGTGGGGGAGGGGCCACTGAAACAAAAGGTGAAGGCATCTTCGCTGCTGCTAAGGCCGCAGCTGGATATCCGCGATCTGGCTTCCTGTGTTCCCGGTTGGGATCGGATGGTGGCCGAACTTCCGGTACCTGATGCCAGTGCAATCCTTGAAGAGGCAGAAACACGGATTAAGTACCTGAGCTATATCGAAAAAGAGCACGACCTCGCATCCAGGATGTCCAACCACGAAAGCATCCGGTTGTATCAAGATGCCGATTACCATACCATCAAAGCGCTCTCTTTCGAAGCCCGGGAAAAGCTCAACAGGGTCAAACCGTCAACGATCGGACAGGCATCCAGGATCAGTGGGGTTTCACCCGCTGATATTGCAGTCCTGCTCGTGCTGAACAACAAAGGATAATGCAAGTAACTTCTTTAAATTCTGTATATTAAAATATTGTTTCACGTGGAACCATCCCCAAATACCCCATTGGAATTCTGTCCGGCATGTGGTGCACCCAATCCTGGATTCGGGCTTGAATGCACCGACCATTTCCTGAGCCAGGAGAGGTTCACCATCATGCGTTGCCATACCTGCAGGGTCCTGTTTACCCAGCCCCAACCCAAACCCGATGCGATCGGCAGATACTACCGGTCGGAGAAGTATATCTCCCACTCTGATACCAGCAAAGGGGTCGTGAATAAGGTGTACAGATATGTGAGGAGCATCGCTGTGAACCAGAAATACCGTTTGGTGAGCCGCTACCAGCCGAAAGGTTCGCTTCTGGACATTGGCTGCGGAACGGGTCATCTTCTTAACACTTTTGCATCACATGGATGGCAAACCAAAGGGATTGAACCAGGATCTGAAGCAAGAAAATATGCCATGAAAACTTTCGGATTGGATGTGGAAGATGAACCTGCATTGGCCAATCTGCCGGATGCCTCCTTTGATGTGGTCTCCATGTGGCATGTGCTCGAACATGTACATGATGTCCGTGAACGGATGGGGCAGGTTAAACGTGTGCTGAAGGACGGAGGGCTCGCTGTGGTGGCACTCCCCAACCATGCATCCTGGGATGCAAAGCATTACGGCCCGTTTTGGGCTGCCTGGGATGTGCCAAGACACCTGTACCATTTTAACCGGGAAGCGCTGGAATTGCTGGCCCGTGAATCAGGATTCATGATCCATGCAATCCTCCCCATGAAATTTGATGCCTATTATGTGTCTATCCTGAGTGAAGAGTACAGCACAGGGAGGAAAAGGTTTCTCCATGCTGCACTGAAAGGTTGGAAATCAAACAGAAAGGCTTCGGGAACCGGAGAATACTCATCCCTGATCTACCTGTTGAGAAAACAGCCCTGAAACCACCGGGGATACCATTATAATATACATCCTCACTCCCTTACACGTTTATTCAGTACATTTGTGTGATATCCGGAATACCACACACCATGAAGCTATTCAGATCCCCGATCCATATTCTTGCACTCCTCACTGTGCTGATGACCCTGATCCTCACAGGCTATCTTTATCGGCTCAAAGTCAACTGTTCCCCTGTGCGCCTTACTGAGGAGGTCACCAAAATTACCCGTAACAGGCTGATTGACCTGCAGAACCGGACAGAGAACCTGGCAAAGTTGCTGGAGCAGTCCGGGGAACCTGACCTTATGAATTTTGATCCTGAGAAACTTGCCGGTACCGATATCAGTCTTTACATCCTGAAAGAGGGGAAAGTGATCTTCTGGACCGACAATACAGTACCCTACGATGGCACGCAACAGCCGGCCGGGGAGGAGGGAAGGATTATCCGGCTCGATAACGGATGGTTCCTGATCCATCAGATCACTCATCTGGATTATACCGTAACAGGTTTGAGCCTGGTCAAACAAAGTTATCCATACCGAAATGCTTATCTTTCTGATGAATTTCAGCGTGATTATTGCCTGTCCATCAATCCCGAAATCAGCGACCAGCCAGGTCAATATCAGATTCTTTCCGAAGAGGGTGAGTTCCTCTTCTCGGTTTCCTGCGATGAATGCAGGCAACAATGCGGCTATCAGGGGACCTGGGCATTTCCCCTCTTCCTGGGTGCCTTTGTGCTGCTGCTCCTGTTGCTATTCCATCTCCACAGAAAGCTGAACCCTTTTCCTGCCTGGCCCAACGCCTCACTGCTCGCTTTTACTGTGGATGCATTCATCGTCAGAGGACTCTTCTTTTACTTCAGCTTTCCGGGCATAATCCACCGAAGTTATTTGTTCAGCCCTCAGCTCTATGCTTCCTCTGCCGTTAACCGTTCACTCGGTGATATGATCCTGCACGGTTTTATGCTACTGATCATAGCTTATGCCTTCTTTCAATACTGGAAACCCGGAAAGTACGCTCCTCACGCAATCAAATCCCGGGTGTCAGCCGTGCTGCTTTCACTTTCGGTTCCAATCCTGGTCTTTGTGTTCTTTAGCGGGATAAAAAGCCTGGTGTTTGACTCAACACTTGCCATCAGCTTCAGTAACCTCCTTGCTACTGATATTTACAGCCTCACCGGATTGCTCTTTATTATTGTTACTGCCATTGCATTGCTACTTGCTCTCCACCGGATCTTCATGCTGATGATTGCCCTGACCCTTAGCCAGAAAAGGATGATGCTGGCATCCATTCCGGCACTGATGCTGATCATTGGAGTGGTTATTTTCCAACGGGATTATATTGCGTTGATAACAGGCCTCACAACGGTGGCTCTGGCAAGCATCTACCTTATTTCAATGGGCAGACCGCTGAATGCCATGAATCACACCATTCTCCTGATGATTGCCCTATCACTTGGCATCACATGGACCATAAACAGGTCAAACACGGTGAAAGAGATGGAATACCGCCTCGTCGTGGCTGCCAACTATGCCCAGAAAGATGATCCGATGGCTGAATACCTCTTTGCCAATGCACGGGAGGCAATGTATCGTGATACTGCCCTGGCTGAGATGTTGTTCCACGATTCTGTCGATGAAAACCTCGTTATAGGTTATATAATGAAGAATTTCTTCGGTGGTGGTGAAAAGTACTGGTCAAAATACAATTTCCAGGTTACCTTATGCAATCCGGATCAGAAACTCGTGATCGAAAACATCAACCAGGTGGTGAGCTGCTATGATTTCTTTGACCAGCAGGTGAAAAACAGTGGCACCATCACCATGACGCCCGACTTCGCCCTGATCTATGATCAAATCGGACAGGCCAGTTATCTCGGGATACTCAGGTTTGAAAATGTCGCACTTGAAAACCCCGATACCGTAAGGGTTTTTATTGAAATCTTCCCGAAAATTGTCCCCGTGGATGTGGGTTATCTTGAGCTCCTCGTGGATGAGGGGATGCTGAAAGAGGCATCCCTGAATAAATATGCCAATGCCAGATACCAGAATGGCCAGCTGGTGGCCAGTTACGGACGGTATATCTACAGTATCGACCTGAAAAACTATGCCCCGGAACAACCTGACTCCCATTTCTTTTTCAGCAAGGGAGGGTTTTCGCACCTTTACTATCCAACCGGTAAGAACAATGTTCTCCTGGTGAGTCATCCGGAGTCATCCTTCCTGGATACCGTTGCCCCGTTCTCCCTTTTCCTGCTCGTGTTCCTGACGCTGTTCACCATTGCATACCAGGTAAGAAACCTGATGCTGAGGAGAAATCCTTTCAGGACGAATTTTAAAAACCGGCTTCAGTTCAGCCTGCTGTCCGTGATCATCGTTTCGTTCATTATGATCGGTATTACTTCAGTGTATTACATCAGTATCCTCAATCGTGACAAGAATGTCGATAACCTGAAGGACAAGGCGCGTTCCATCCGCATAGAGGTGGAGCATAAGCTGGCCGACAAGGCAATCCTGACCGATGAACTGAACCCCTACATCCAGTCCTTGCTGGTCAAGTTCAATGATGTTTTTGCCACTGATATCAACCTGTTTGATGTGGAGGGAAACCTCCTGGGAAGTTCAAGGCAAAGAATTTTTGAGGAGGGGCTTATCAGCCGGAAGATGAATACATATGCGTACCGTGAAATGGTGCTGCACAAGAAGACCCTGCTGATCCACGAGGAACACATCGGGGGGCTTAACTACCTCTCTGCCTATATCCCTTTCAAGAACAACCAGGGAAGTATTATCGCCTATATCAACCTGCCCTATTTTGCGAGGCAGAGTGAACTCAGTGATGAGATATCCAGTTTTCTGATGGCATTCATCAACATTTATCTTCTGCTGATTGCCATTACCATCATTTTTACCTTCCTCATTTCTGATATGATCGCCAAACCATTGATCCTGATCAGGGAGAAGATTCGTATGGTGAAGCTTGGGGCAAGCAACGAGAAAATTCAATGGATCGGTTACGATGAAATTGCAGATCTCGTCAATGAATATAATAGAATGATCGATGAACTGGAACTGAGTGCGGAAATGCTTGCCCGAAGCGAGCGCGAAAGTGCCTGGAGGGAAATGGCAAGGCAAGTTGCTCATGAAATCAAGAACCCCTTGACTCCCATGAAATTAAGCCTTCAGCATCTGGAAAAAACGATGGGTGGTGACCGGGACCATTGGCAGCAGCAGTTCACCAAATACGCCCGGGTGATGCATCAGCAGATCGAATCCCTCTCGGAAATCGCCTCTGCATTTTCCGATTTCGCCAATATGCCCAAGGTCAAACTGCAGCAAATATCCCTGCAATCGGCAGTGGATCATGCGGTTGCTCTGTTTGAGGGATACCCTGATGCAAAGTTTGAACTCCGTATAAACCGTGAAAGGAAATCGATGGTCCTGGGCGATCCGGAACAGCTGAACAGGTTATTCATCAACTTAATCAGCAATGCTGTTCAGGCAAAAAGGGAGGGGAACGGGATCCTGGTCTCCGTTGATATCCACGAGCTGGAAAATCATTGGGAGATTCAGGTGCATGATGACGGAAAAGGGATTGATGAAGCAATACAGGAGAAGATCTTTCTGCCGAGTTTCACAACGAAATCTTCGGGTATGGGCCTCGGACTTGCCATTGCGCGCAGCATTGCCGAAAGTATGGGTGGGACGATTTCCTTTGAATCTGATGCAGAGGTCGGCACAACTTTTACCATCCATCTGCCGAAGTCACCCCAGGAGTGATACCAGGAATAGCTTCGAACTGTTTACAGCCCGATAAACTTTTTACCTTTACGCACCGGAAAGAACCAATACAGACCAACCTTTCAACACGTGGGAGCTTTAAGGCAACTGGCCGGACAAACCGCCATTTATGGAGTCAGCAGTATTCTGGGGAGATTGTTCAATTATCTCCTGGTGCCGATTCATACCTATAACTTTATCAACGAACAGTATGGTGAGGTTGCCAATATGTATGCGTTTGCTGCCATTTTGCTGGTTTTTCTGACCTATGGCCTCGAAACTGCCTTCTTCCGGTTCCATAACTCCTCCGGGAAAGATCCGGTTGTCTTCAGCACCTCATTCATTTCCATATTTTTTTCAACGATAGTCCTGGTTGCGCTCGTCATACTGAACCGTGGGTTTTTTGCCTTCTGGCTGAATGTGCCCAACAACCCTCATTTTGTTACCTGGTTTGCAGTGATCGTCGGGATGGATGCCATCGTGGCGATTCCATACGCCAGATTGAGGGCACTGAACAAAGCCAGGAATTTCGCGGTGATCAAGCTCATCAACATCGGGCTCAATGTGGGTTTGAATCTTTTCTTTATCTATGCCGTTCCCTGGCTCAGCTTACACGGGCCAGGTTGGGTGAAGAGCATGGTGTCACTGTTTTACCACGGTGAGCTGATCATCGATTACATCTTCATTGCCAATATCATCGCCAGTTTCATCCAACTGCTGATTTTTCTCCCCGGCATCCTGAAGCAAAAGCTACGGTTCGATACGGTTCAGTGGAAGAGGATGATGGTGTATGCACTGCCGCTTCTGTTGCTGAGCCTGGCCGGCACCATCAACCAGACGATAGACCGGTTGCTCCTCACCTGGCTGCTCCCGGCAGATATTTCCATGGCGCAGGTCGGGATCTATACCGCCTGCTTCAAGATCCCCATCATCATGTACTTCTTCCTCCAGGCATTCAGGTATGCGGCAGAACCTTTCTTCTTCTCCAATGCATCGCTGGACAACGCCCGCAAAACCTTCCCGGAGGTGATGAACGCTTTTGTGATCCTTTCAGCCCTGATATTTCTCGGTACGATGCTGTTTCTGGATGATATTTTCGTCTATTTTGTGGATAGCGGTTACCGTGAAGGTAAGACCATCGTTCCGGTGGTGATCTTTGCCTTCATCTTCCAGGGGGTCGGGTTCAACCTCTCGATGTGGTATAAACTCACCAACCGCACCATTTACGGTGCCTGGCTTGCCATCATCGGTACGGCAGTGATCATTGCCGTAAATGCCCTGGGGATCCCGCAGTTTGGGTATATGGCTTCGGCCTGGGCATTCCTCCTGGCTAACCTGGTCATCATGGTCCTTTCATGGATGCTTGGTCAGCGTCACTTCCCGGTTCCTTACAAACAATGGAGGATTCTCCTATACCTGGCCATTCCCCTGGTAACCTGGTGGCTCGTGGAACAACTCCCTATTCCTAACCTCGCAGTCAGACTTGTGTTCCGTGGTGTCGTTTTCCTTGCAGCAGCGCTTAGCCTGATCAGGATGGAAGGGTGGAAGCTGAAGTCGCTTTTTTGATCGCTCTTTCGCAATTTTCCTGTACGTTTGTATTTCCTTAATCGATCTTCCTGAAAAATGAAAGTCCGGATCATTAACCGTTCAGACAACCCACTCCCGGTTTACAAAACCATCCTCTCAGCAGGCATGGATCTCCATGCCAATCTGGATACCCCTGTTACCCTTGCCCCATTGCAACGTGCCCTCGTCCCCACAGGGCTATTCATTGCGCTGGAACAGGGTTATGAAGCCCAGGTGCGCCCGCGGAGCGGCCTGGCCGCAAACCACGGTGTTACTGTCCTCAACACCCCCGGAACCATCGATGCCGATTACCGCGGGGAGGTGAAGGTGATCATGGTCAACCTCTCGCAGGAGCCTTTCACCATCAGGCACGGCGACAGGATCGCACAAATGATCATTGCACAGCATTCCCGTGCCGAATGGATCCCCGTCGATGCCCTCGATGATACAGAGAGGGGAGAGGGCGGTTTCGGAAGTACCGGTGGAATCAGCATTTAATCTGAAAATCAAAATATGCCATGAGAATAATCGTACCGATGGCCGGAAAGGGGAAACGGATGAGGCCCCATACCCTTACGATCCCGAAACCCCTGATCCGGATCGCAGGCAAGCCCATCGTGCAAAGGCTTGTTGAAGACATTGTCCGGGTGAGTGGAGCTCCGGTCGAAGAAATTGCTTTTGTCATCGGAGATTTTGGGAAAGAAGTCGAAGAACAGCTAAAGACGATTGCGGGTAACCTTGGGGCCAGCGCATCGATCTATTATCAGAATGAACCACTCGGAACGGCACACGCCATCCTTTGCGCAGAACCATCCCTCAAAGGGAATGTTACCGTGGCTTTTGCCGATACCCTCTTTGATGCCAATTTCAAAATGGATACGGCCTCCGATGGGATCATCTGGGTGCACCGCGTACCTGACCCTTCTGCGTTTGGGGTCGTGATGACTGACCCTGACGGGTTCAT
>JAWOGX010000344.1:0-7385 GCA_046496455.1 Bacteroidales bacterium
CTGGCCAGTTTGATATTCAGTCCGCCCTTCCCGATAGCCAGAGAAACCTCATTGGGTTTAAGGTATACGTCCGCTTTCTTGTTCTTCTCATCAATCTTGATGGATGAGATCTTGGCCGGGCTTAGGGCCCTTGTAATAAACAACTGCAGGTTATTGGTGTAATTGATCACATCAATGTTTTCATTTTTCAATTCCCTTACTATGCCATGAATTCTTGAACCCTTCATACCAACGCAGGCGCCAACCGGATCAATGCGCTCATCATACGACTCAACGGCAACCTTGGCTCTTTCGCCGGGGATGCGCACAATCTTCTTGATGATGATCAGACCGTCAAAGATTTCGGGAACCTCCAGTTCAAACAGCCGCTCCAGGAAAATGGGCGATGTACGCGAAAGAATAATCAGGGGGGTGTTGTTCCGCATTTCAACCCGCACTACCACAGCCCTGATGCTGTCGCCCTTGCGGAAATAATCGGTGGGTATCTGTTCGGTTTTGGGCAGAATCAGTTCATTGCCCTCTTCATCCAACACCAGGATTTCCCTTTTCCAAACCTGGTAAACCTCACCGGTTATAATATCTCCAATGCGATCGCGGTATTTCTGAAAGATGTTGTTCTTTTCCAAATCGAGGATCCGTGCGGTCAGATTCTGCCGGAGTGCCAGGATGGCACGTCTTCCAAAATCCAACAGCTTAACCTCATCGGTAACCTCTTCACCCACCTCATAATCCTCATCAATTAACTTGGCCTCAGCAAGTGAAATCTGCTGGTTTGGGTCCGTCACTTCTCCGTTTTCCACTACTTCCCGGTTTCTCCATATCTCAAAATCGCCTTTGTCAATATTGATAATGATATCATAATTGTCAGCCGACCCGAACATTTTTACCAGCATGCCGCGGAAAACATCTTCAAGCACACTCATCATGGTGGCCCTGTCAATGCTTTTCAGTTCCTTAAACTCCGAAAACGTTTCGATCAAATTAAGGTTTTCCATGTTTTATTTTACTTTTTTATACTAATTATAACTTTTGCAGTTTTAATCTCATCAAACTTCAGCTCCAGTATGAGCGGTTCTTTTTTCTTTTTACCCGTTTTGCTGTCTTTAACGGTTTTCTCCGCCTCCAGCCTGATACCTCCTTCAGGGAAAACTTCAGCCAGTTTGCCGGTAATCTTGCTCCCGTCGGTTTTTACCACATCCAGCATTCTGCCCAGGTTTTTCTCGTACTGAACCGGTAACATAAGCGGTTTACCGAGCCCGGGTGAAGACACTTCCAGTTCAAAATCCTCAACCTCACGATCCAGCTTGCTCTCCAGGAATCGGCTCACCTGTATACACTCATCCAGCGTAACTCCCTTCAGGCTGTCCATGTAAACCGCAATTTTGTTTCCGGTGCTTACTGTAACGTCCACCAGGAATTTCCCGCTTTGAGCCAGCTCTTCCTCCAGATAACTTCTGATTAATGCAGCTTTAATCATGGTCAGGCAATCCTAATAAAATAGGGGACTGAAGTGTCCCCTACCCTGATAAAATTCGTCGCAAAGATATAAATAATAATTGAATATGCAAAACAGTGCAAAAGTGTATGATAAATCCTGTTGATTATATGAAGGATTATTCAGTAATTTGTAACCCATCCCGTAATTTGATCAGGATACATGCCAGTTGCTTCTGTTAACATGAACAAACGAAAGATCGTTAACGATCCGGTACACGGATTCATCATCATTCCCACTGATTTCATTTTTGATCTGCTGGAACATCCCTACCTGCAAAGACTGCGCCGGATCAAACAACTTGGCCTTACCAGCTTCGTATATCCCGGCGCCACCCATACCCGCTTTCAGCATGCCCTGGGTGCCGTGCACCTGATGAGCCTGGCTATTGAGAATTTGCGGCAAAAAGGAACCGATATTTCCGAGGAAGAAGCTGAAGCAGTTACTGCAGCCATCCTGCTTCATGACATAGGGCACGGGCCCTTTTCCCACGCACTTGAAGAAAGCATCATTCCCGGCATCTCACACGAAAACCTTACGGTGATGCTGATGAACAACCTGAATGAGGAATTCGGGGGAAGGCTCGACCTGGCCATCCGTATCTTTAATAACAACTACGGCAAGAAGTTCCTGCACCAACTGGTATCGGGGCAATTGGATATGGACAGGATGGATTACCTCATGCGCGACAGCTTTTATGCAGGCGTTGCCGAAGGCACCATTGGCACCGAAAGGATCATTAAAATGCTCAACGTGGTCAGCGGGCAACTGGTAGTTGAAGCCAAGGGCATTTATTCCATAGAGAAATTCCTGATTGCCCGGCGTCTCATGTATTGGCAGGTATACTATCACAAAACCGTAATTGCAGCAGAAAACCTGCTCGTTAAACTGCTGAAACGAGCCAAAGAAATAGCAGTTACCGATCCCGGTCTCTTTGCCACAACCTCCCTGAATTACTTTCTGAAACAGAATATCCGGAAAAAAGAACTGGAAACCTCCCGGCAGGAAGTCCTGTACCACTTTGCAAACCTGGATGACGATGACGTCATGGCATCTGCAAAATCATGGATGACGCATCCCGACAGACTGCTTTCAACCATGTCGGGGAATCTTACCCGGCGCATCCTCCCGAGAGTTAAAACCAGTGATGAGCCTTTCAGCGAAAACTGGCTTGATGAACTCAGAAATGCGGCAGGTAAAAAGTACCGGATGAACCGGCAGGAAACGGATTACCTGGTTTTCTCGGGCCTGATCGCCAATAAGGCTTACAGCGAAAAGTCCGATACCATCCGGATCTCATACAATACCGGTGAAATGAAAGACCTCTCCGAGGCCTCTGATATATTTCATCTGCAAAACCTTATGGAGACCAAGAAAAAATATTTCCTGTGTTACCCCAAAGATCTTGGGTTAAATTACTAATTTTGTGCCCGGCGAAAATTAAATACGCATGAAGGTTACCGCTAAAATTGTTGCTGATTTTACCAAAGGTGAACTGATCGGAAATCCTGATGAAGTTGTTACAGATGTTTCCAAGATAGAAGAAGGCAAAAAAGGCACCCTGGCTTTCCTGGCCAACCCAAAATATGAGAAGTACCTTTACACAACGGAAGCTTCCATTGTTCTGATCAACAAAGATCTTCCCGTTGACGGAAATGTTAAGCCCACCCTCATCAGGGTTGACAACGCTTATGACGCATTCACTTCACTTCTTGAGCTTTACACCAAAATGGTCCCCGAGAAGAAGGGAATTGAACAACCTTCATTCATTGATCCTACAGCCAAAACAGGTGAAAACGTTTATATCGGCGCCTTTTCTTACATTGGTCCGGGAGTAACACTTGGTAACAATGTGAAAATATATCCCCAGTGCTACATTGGCGACTTCACTCAGGTTCAGGACAACACCGTTATTTATCCCGGTGTACGCATCTACCACGGCTGTTATGTCGGAAACAATTGCACTATTCATTCCGGCGTTGTCATCGGGGGAGATGGCTTTGGCTTTGTGCAGCAACCCGACCAGCAATACCGGAAAATACCCCAAGTGGGCAATGTGATCATCGAAGATAACGTGGAAATCGGGTCCAATGTCACCATTGACCGGGCCACCATGGGATCAACCATCATCCGCAAAGGTGTTAAATTCGACAACCTCATCCAGATCGGGCATAACGTGGAAGTTGGTGAAAACACTGTCATCGTTTCCCAGGCAGGCATTGCCGGATCCACCAAGGTAGGGAGAAATTGTCAGATTGGCGGTCAGGTAGGTCTCGCCGGACACCTCAAAATTGGCGATAATGTTAAAATAGGTGCCCAGTCGGGTGTCAGCAACAACCTTAAAGAAGGAGAAACAGTGCTTGGCTCTCCGGCTCTCGATGTGACTAAGCAAATCAAAGCCATGATCGTTTATAAGTCGCTCCCCGAAATGAGCAGACGTATTGCTGAACTTGAAAGGGAAATTAAAAGACTGAAAGAGGCAGGTGAAAAATAAAGTTTTCGATCCGGAATCCGCCACCCACACCCCAAAAACCGCAACTGATCCGGTTTAATTCGTTGTTTACCTCCCTGATATCCAACCTCAACCTATAAACATATCTTGCTATTAAATAATTTTTTATAATTTCGCCCAGTTTTTATATTGGTGTAATACTAGCAAAACAATAAATGGCCGAAAAGCAAAGGACAGTCGCCAAACCGGTAAGTTTAAAGGGCAAGGGATTGCATTCAGGTGTTGAAGTTGAGGTGACCATTAATCCTGCCGCAGAAAATCACGGATATCAGTTTAAAAGAACAGATCTGGAAGGAAGTCCTGTAATCAGGGCGCTGGCCGAATATGTTAAAATAACCGAGCGCAGCACCACCATTGTTGACAAAGGAGCTTCCATTACCACGGTTGAACATTTGCTTGCTGCATTATACGGCCTCGGAGTCGACAATGCCCTCATGGAAATCAACGGGCCCGAAGTGCCTATTATTGATGGCAGTGCCAAACCATTCGTAGAGGCCATCCTCTCTGCCGGTATCGTGGAGCAGGAAGCCGACAGGCATTACTTTCAGCTCAAAGAAAAATATGAATACCGCGATAATTCAAAGGGTATTGAAATTATCGGATACCCCGATGACGATTTTTTTGTAGACGTTCATATTGATTACGACTCCAAAGTAATTGGGCATCAATACGCCTCCCTGAAGGACATCCGGGAATTTGAAACCGGCTTTGCCGCCTGCCGTACCTTTGTGTTTTTACACGAACTGGAATTTCTTCAGAAAAACAACCTGATCAAGGGAGGCGACCTGGATAATGCCATCGTGATTATGGACCGGCCTGTTTCACAGGAGGAAATCGACCGGTTGGCCCAATTGTTTCACAAACCCAGCATCAAAGTAAAACCCGAAGGCATTTTGAACAATGTTGACCTGGCATTTTCCAACGAACCGGCCCGTCACAAACTTCTTGATGTCATCGGTGACCTGGCCCTTTGCGGTGTCAGGCTAAAAGGTCGCATCATTGCCAACAAACCCGGCCACAATGCCAATGTTGAATTTGCCAAAATGCTGCGCAAACAAATTAAGGCCGGTCACAACAAACCCCTCCCGCCTGTCTACGACCCCGATGCTACGCCGCTGTTCGACATCAGCCAACTCAAGAAAATATTACCCCACAGGAATCCGTTTCTTTTGGTGGACAAGATTATGTATATGGACGAATGGGTTGTTACCGGCATAAAAAATGTGACCATGAATGAAGCCTTCTTTGTTGGCCATTTCCCCGAAGAACCCATTATGCCCGGTGTGCTCCAGATAGAAGCACTTGCCCAGGTTGGCGGTGTGCTTTTACTCAGCTCCGTGCCCGATCCGGAAAACTATCTGTTGTATTTCATGCGCATCGATACCGTAAGGTTTAAGCGCAAGGTTGTTCCGGGTGACACCCTCAATATCCGCATGATCCTTACCGAACCCATCAAGCGTGGCATTGCGCTATGCCGGGGTGAAGGCTTCGTGGGTGAACAAATGGTGATCGAAGCCGCGTTTATGGCACAGATCGCCAGGAAACCAAGTGCTTAATATGAACTTTAAGACATTATTTCTCAATGAATAACCAAGTATTGTATTCCCTGCATCCCGATGCCAAAATAGGCAAACAGGTTGAGATCAGTCCCTTCACAACCATTTATGGCGATGTGGTCATTGGTGACAACACCTGGATCGGCCCGAATGTAACCATCATGGATGGCGCCCGAATCGGTAAAAATTGCCGGATATTCCCGGGTGCAGTTATTTCAGGCATACCGCAGGATCTGAAATTTCAGGGCGAGGTTACCACTGCCGTCATCGGCGACAATACCACCATCCGTGAATATGTTACGGTCAACCGCGGCACCAAATCAAAAGGTACCACCATCGTCGGAAACGACTGTCTGCTTCAATCTTATGTTCATATTGCACACGACTGCAATGTGGGCAACCATTGCATCCTTTCAGGATATGTGGGGCTGGGTGGCGAAGTGGTGATAGAAGACTATGCCATACTGGGAGGCGGAAGCCTGGTGCATCAGTTTGTCCGCATCGGCAGTCACGTTATGGTTCAGGGAGGCTGCAAGGTGGTTAAAGACGTTCCGCCCTATGTGATGGCCGGAAGAGATCCTGTTGTTTATGCCGGGCTGAACCTGGTAGGATTGAGGCGCAGAAATTTCTCCTCCGAAAAAATTCAGGAATTACAGGAGATCTACCGCACACTTTATATGAAAGGTCTTAATAACTCCGACGCTTTGCGTGCCATTGAAGCCAGCATTCCGCAATGTGAAGAACGCGACCATGTGATGAATTTCATTAAAAGCTCGGAAAGAGGTATTATTAAAGGTCTTCTTGACGAGACCGACTGACTGATCAGCCCAGCGCATTCCACCCCTGAGCCTGAAGGGAAATAACACTGCCGTGTGAATCAACCATCCGGGCGCCCTCTGCAGCATCAACCACATGCCCGATGATGGAAATTTCCTGCCTGTTTCCTATCAGGTCAAACCGGCTTACCGGAACAGTGAAAAGTAATTCATAATCCTCTCCCCCGTTCAGCGCAGCAATGAGCGGATCAACCCCGAATTCCTGAGAAATTCTGCGGGTTTCCTCATGAACAGGCACCTTGTCGGAATATATCTTACATCCCTTGCCCGATTGCTCACAAATATGCATCAGCTCCGATGACAACCCGTCGGAAATATCAATCATCGAGGTTGGCTTTATTCCCAATTCCTTCAACAGGGCTATAATATCTTTTCGTGCTTCGGGTTTGAGCTGCCTCTCCAACACGTAATCATATCCCATCAGGGCGGGTTGATCCTGATGCTTCTCAAACATCAACCGCTCCCGCTCAAGCACCTGCAATCCGACATAAGCACCTCCCAGGTTTCCGGAAACACAAATCAGGTCATTGACCTCTGCACCCGAACGGTAAACCAGCTCCTCATCAGCGGCATCACCCACCACGGTAAGACTGAGCACCAACCCCGTCATTGATGACGTGGTATCGCCACCCACCAAATCCACACCGTATTGCTCACATGCCAGCCTGATTCCGGCATATATTTCTTCTATCATGCTCAGTTTGAACTTGGCCGACAAGGCCATGGAAACAAGCAACTGCCTGGGCTGTGCATTCATGGCATATACATCAGAAAAATTAACTACGGCGGCCTTATACCCCAAATGCTTCAGCGGAGTATACACCAGGTTGAAATGGACCCCTTCTGCCAGCATGTCGGTGGAAATCACTGCCTTTCTACTGCCAAAACCAAGTACGGCAGCATCATCCCCTACTCCCTTTATGGTACTTTCATTCCGGTTCACCAAATCCGACGTCAGATGCCTGATCAGCCCGAACTCTCCCAGG
>JAWOGX010000055.1:0-2882 GCA_046496455.1 Bacteroidales bacterium
TTTTCCGTCAGGAAGGGGGAAGTGCATGCCATCATGGGTCCCAATGGCACCGGGAAGAGCACCCTGGCCAATGTGATTGCCGGCAGGGACATTTACGAAGTCACCGAAGGGGAGATCCTCTACAAAGGGGCTGATTTGCTGGAGATGGCAGTGGAGGATCGTGCCCGTGAGGGGATTTTTCTGGGTTTCCAGTACCCGGTGGAGATTCCTGGGGTAAGCATGACCAATTTCATGCGCACCGCCATCAATGAACAGCGGAAATACAAAGGTCTTGAGCCAATGGCTGCAGGAGAGTTCCTGAAATTCATGAAAGAGAAACAGAACCTGGTAGAATTGCAGGAGAAGCTTTCGAACCGCAGTGTGAATGAAGGCTTTTCCGGCGGTGAGAAAAAGAAGAACGAGATTTTTCAGATGGCGATGCTGGAGCCACTGTTATCCATCCTTGACGAGACCGATTCCGGACTCGACATCGACGCATTAAAGATCGTGGCGAACGGGGTGAATAAGTTACGCTCACCTGAAAATGCCACTGTGGTGATTACCCATTACCAGCGGTTGCTTGATTTCATCGTGCCCGACTTTGTGCATGTGCTCTATGAAGGGCGCATCGTGAAATCGGGTGGGAAGGAGCTTGCCCTTGAGCTGGAGGAGAAGGGGTACGAATGGATCAAGCCGGGAACAAACAATTAAAATCAAGACAATGGAACCTGATCAGCTAATACTGGAGCCGGGACGGCTGAAGGCGCTGTTTGATGTGAACGCATCGCGCCTGAGCCTGGGTGGCAACGGCAGGCAGCATGAGCTCAGGGCTGAAGCCATGGAGCACTTCCTGCGGCTGGGTTATCCGACCCGCAAGCTGGAAGCCTGGAAATTTACCGACCTGCTACCCACCCTGGAGTTGTCTTATCATATTGACCTGGACCCCAATGGGGAAAAGGTGGACGTGAACAGCATCTTTCAGTGTGAAATTCACAACTTCGAAACCTACCTCTTTTCACAACTCAATGGCTGGTATGTATGGGAGCAGTCCCCGATGTCGGAGCTGCCTGAAGGGGCTTTTGTAGGCTCCCTCAGGGAAGCGAAGAAACGGTTCCCTGAAATATTTGAAGCCCATTACGGCCGGTACGCCGATATCACCAACGGCGCCCTCGAAGCCCTGAATACTGCCTTTGCCCTCGATGGGATTTTTATCTATGTCCCTGATAACGTTGTGGTTGAGAAACCTGTGCAGATGGTCAATATCGTGAATTATCCGCACAATCTCTTTATCCAACCCAGGAACCTCATCGTGATCGGAAAGAATGCAAAACTCACCCTTGTACATTGTGACGATTCGATCCAGCACAAGTACAATTTCACCAATGCCGTATCCGAGTTCGCCATCGGCGAGAACGGAGAACTGGACTATTACAAACTTCAAAACAAGGATGACGATTGCACCCTGATCAACAACAATTACTTTCACCTCTCTGACTACAGCCGTCTCACCAGCAATACCCTCACCTTCAACGGGGGGCTGATCCGGAATGAGAGTAAGGTGAAGATCAACGGTACCGGCGCAGAGGCAAACCTTTACGGGTTATACCTGATGGACCGGAAGCAACACGTCGACAACAGGGTTTTTGTCGACCATGCAAAGCCGGGCAGCTTCAGCAATGAGCTTTACAAAGGGATCATTGATGAGCATGCCAGCGCTGCCTTCTACGGACACATCCTTGTGCGGCGCGATGCCCAGCAGACCAATGCTTACCAGAATAACAGGAACATTACCCTTACCGATACAGCACGGGTGGACACCAATCCTTTCCTGGAGATTTATGCGGATGATGTGAAGTGCAGCCATGGTGCCACCGTGGGGCAACTTGACCAGGATGCCCTTTTTTACCTGCGCACCAGGGGTATCTGTGAGCGGAACTCAAAAATGTTGCTGATGTATGCCTTTGCAGCCGAGATTGCACGGAAAATCAACATCCCAGCACTGCAGGAACGGACTGAGCAGATGATAGAAAAGAGGCTCAAAGGGGAGCTTACCATCTGCGACCAGTGTGTACTCCATTGCAAGGATGAACCCATTGAGTTCAAGATTGATATGAGCCTGATTTAAACACACCCCCCACGATGAACCGACAGATCCGGGAGCAATTCCCCATCCTCGGCCGACAGGTCAACAAGAAGACGCTGATATATCTCGATAACGCAGCCACAACGCAGAAACCCATCAGGGTAATCGGGGCGCTTGACCGCTATTACCGGGAGATGAACAGCAACATCCACCGCGGCGTGCATTTCCTGAGCCAGGAGGCGACAGATGCCTATGAAACGGTGAGGAGGGAGACTGCAACGTTCATCAACGCTGCATCACCGGCAGAGATCATTTTCACCAGGGGAACCACCGAGTCAGTCAACCTGGTCGCTTCTTCCTTCGGAAGGGCATTCCTGAAGCCGGGCAAAGAGGTGTTGCTCACCGCCATGGAGCACCATTCGAACATCGTTCCCTGGCAAATGGCCTGTGAGCAGGCTGGTGCAAAGCTGAAGGTGATTCCGGTAAAAGATAACGGCGAGCTCGACCTCGAAGGTCTTCCCGCACTGATCACCCCTTCGGTAGCGATCGTGGCGTTGACTCATATTTCCAATGCACTGGGCACCGTGAATCCGGTGGAGAAGGTGATTGAAGCAGCACATCGTCGCGGAATTCCGGTTTTGCTTGATGGCGCGCAGGCCATCCCCCACCTCCGGGTGGATGTGCAGGCGCTCGATGTCGATTTCTACTGCTTCTCTTCACACAAGATGTATGGACCGATGGGGATAGGGGTGCTTTACGGAAAGCGTGAGCTGCTGGAGCAGATGCCTCCTTACCAGGGTGGCGGTGAGATGATTGAAAA
>JAWOGX010000361.1:0-7182 GCA_046496455.1 Bacteroidales bacterium
CAGAATCAAGTTGCTGATCGATGGTTTGGGCAGATCCGGTAATCGGAGAAAATGCTAAGATGGCAAAGAAGAGGATCCAGATATTTTTAGCCAAAAGCCAGTTATTCAATAGTTTATATTTTCCTGTACTTCGTTTCATTGATCAGAAAATCTGGCTTTGACTGGTTACTGTTGAAATAGGCTTTCAGTTCTTCCCCGGTTTTAATGGTTTCATCATGAGCATAATCGGGATTTACATCTTTGACTGTGATGTTTTTTGAATCCACCACCTTATAGTAATAGTAGTAATGTTCGACATAGACGCTCCAAAGCTCATCAAAATACTCCACCACGAAATATTCTGATCCGTTCACTTTAGCAAATCTGGCCCAGAACATTTCGACATTTTCATCATTTTTATCCTGATTGGCTGTTTTCAACAGGTAGATTTTCACATAATCAGGGTATTCAGGATCTGTATCTCTTTCCACCAGGAGATATTTTCCGGTTGTATCGGTCAGGTTTTGCCATTTGCCAAGCAAACGGGTGTCAATATTGCTGAGCATTGCACTACCGAGGTCATACTCGGAATCAAGCGGACATCCGGCAAAAAGGAATGCCAGGATAAGCACCAGGATCACAGACATCTTTTTCATGGCAGTAGTTTTTGGTTAACAGGAAGTGAATCAAACAGGCAAATGTAAAGTATGTTCTGATATTTACCGTGTGATAACGAGTTTTTTGGTTACCGTCAGCTCTGTGCCGGTGATCCTGACCATATGCACTCCTGGTGACAGGTTGTGAAGCGGTACCGATTCCTGGTATGTACCTGTTCCCGGGATGAAGATGTGTTTCAGCACGAGTTGCCCGTGCTGGTTGAAGAATTCGGCCTGTACCGGTGAACCGGTAAGCGAAATTCCGCTGAGAATGACCTGGTCTGTCGCCGGATTGGGTTGCAGAGAGATCATATTCTGCTGTTCTTCTGGCTGAATGCCAACAGTTTCCACCACAGAGATGTCATCCAGGCACATGTCGCTCATGTAATCGTTGCCAATTGTGCCTCTGAACCTCAGGTTGATGATTTTGCCGTTGAAATCTGAAAGGGGAACCATTCTGTTCTTCCAGGAGGTTCCCTGGTTTCCCTGCACCACGGGCGCATAATTCTCAATCCAAATCCCATCTGCCAGAACATCAAGCCTCATGGAACCCATCCCGGTGCCGTACATGTGGTACCAGTAAGAAAGCACGGGTATGGAGGCATTGGTAAGGTCAATGCACGGAGATATAAGGTGCCCCTGATTCTGGAAGCAGTTGGATGCTTCAAGATAGAGAAATTTACCGCTGGTGGTGCCGGTAGTGTGGTCACCGGACGGCCCTGTACCGAAAGATGGGGTAGCACCGCGATGGGTGATCCAGTCGGTGCCATCGAACCTGGTGTTATCGGGATTCAGCCATCCTGCATCCAGGGTGCAGTTGATTTGTGAACAACCGTTGCTGGTCGGGCAAATGGGGAAGTTTTCAAAGGTTTCCATGAAAGGAATCTGGATCACCGGGAAATTGGCAACCGTGATGAGTTGTGTCAGGGTATCGTTGAAGGGGAATTGGTCGGATAAGGTATTTGCCCATACCGTAAAAAGGTAGTCACCGACGCCGCCTAATGTGGCAGGGGTGGCAAAGGTATGCTGTAGTGTCTGATTGGGCTGAAGGGTTGTTGTAATTGTTTCTGTGACGACTGGGCCCAGGTTCATGCTGTAATTCACGGTAAACCCTGTGATGGGTGATGATCCGTTGTTTTTGATGGTTGCCCTGATCTGTTGCGTCGGGTTTGTATAGCAGCCTGAAAGGATTACCGGTTTGGGGTCGGTGATCTCCTGTAGGGCGAGGTCATAATTGTATACACAGTTGGCAAGGCCAGGGGTGCGGAAAATCGCATTGGCGCGTCTTCCCTTGGCGTCGGAGGGTCCATAGGCACGCACGGAGAACCACTCTTCGGTATTGTGCGGGATACCGGTCAGGATGATGGTATTGGAGGTGGTGTAGGCAATGGAATCCATATATAAACTTCCGAGTTTCAGGATTTCGTATCCTGTTGCTGCAGACACCGGGCTCCAGGTGAGTTTGAGCGAATCCATACACACCCAGTTGATGGTTATGCCCTGCGGCACCGGCATAATGGTAAAGGGTGCCGTGGTAAAGGTTTGCGTGCCACTGGTGAGCCTTACCTGGATATTCCCGGCAGCCAGTGCTGGTACTGTCCAGTCGAAATATCTGTCCTCAGCGGCAATGGCAGTTGCGATGGAATTCCAGGTGCTTCCGCTGTTGGTGGTATAGTCGAGTTGGAAGGTGGTGGCCGTGGGCAGTGCATCCCATCGGATCACTTCGGTTTCACCGGGCACGAACTGAGACCCTTCGTGTGGATAGGTTACTGTGAATTCTTCCGGCGTAATAAGCCAGCTCACAAAGAATCTCTGCGGGCCCATTGGTACAGTAGTTCCGTAGATTTTGAGCTGATAGGTACCCGAGGTGGGATTCACAAGTGTTATTTGTTCGGCGTTGTTCAGCGTGTCGTTTTTGCGAGTAGCATTGGCATTGAGGGTGGTAGCGTTGGGCAGGTGGTTCAGCACCCAGGGGAGCCATGTGGAGTCTGGTGCGATAACCCTGAGGTCAAGATCGTTTACGAGCGCTTTGGTCGTATTGACTACCCCTTCGTAATCGGTCCAGTAGAGCATGATCCTGAGGTCTTTGGTTCCGGCCGGCACAGTGAGGTTGTAGGTAAGGCTGTCACCCTGGCTGATGAGGTCGGTATGCCAGAGCGTATCTTTGATCACTTTTCCCGCCCTTCCGGCATTGATTCTGCCGTATCCGAATTTGAAATCCGGTCCCGGGTTGCCCAGGTCGTCAGCGGTGTTCATCAGGATTGACTTCATCAGACCGCCGTGGGGGTTTCCGCCGTGATGCCTGTTGTAAGCGTCATAGAGCAGGGCAAGGGTTCCTGTGGTGCCGGGGCATGCCATGGAAGTGCCAGTTTTAGTGGCGTAGGTGTTGTTTTCACTGGTGGAGAAGACATTCGTGCCGAGAGCGCTTACGTCGGGTTTGATCCGGCCGTCGTGCGCCGGGCCCCGGCTGCTGCTGTTGGCAAGCTCATCCTTATAGGTCACATTGGCCACCGCGATCACATTCTTGCCCATTTTATGGCCTCCGGTGATGTTGCCCCATCCTGAACCGGCTCCGTAGCTGCAATTCTGGGTACCGTTGTTTCCTGCGGAAAAGATATGCATCAGCTCCGGCATTGTGCGGATCTGCTCATCCATGGTGGCCGTGCGATTGGTGTATCCGGCATTGCAACCGTCGCTGTAAGAGGTTGAGGTGAGGCGTATTCCAAGTGATTGGTATTGTGTGAAAATGCTGTCAAAACCGGGGTAGTTGCTGGCACTGTAAACCACCAGGTCGGCTGCGGGAGCCATACCCATCGCCAGCGGGTTGAGGTTGCCTGCTCCCAGGATGGTGCCGGCGCAATGGTCGCCGTGGTCCTGCCCGGTGGATTGTGTAAACTGGTATGGGATGCGGTTCGTGAAGTCGATATGGTTGCCGATGTAACCATCATCATTGATCATCACCCTTACCCCTGTGCCGTCGTAATCGTTCAGTCCGGCTTCGGGGTTGAAGGCTGTCGTGGCACGGTGCAGGGTGCGCCCGCGGCTGTTGTCGGGTTCAGCAGGAGGGTCACAGGGTTCGACGAATTGTACAAAAGGTTGCGATGCCAGCGTGTAAAGCTCGCCAAAGGGGAGGATCAGATGGATTATTCTGCCTGCACCGGTGATGCGCACCATCTCCCAGTCGAAACCCTGCAGATGGCTCCCTGCAGTAATGGCGTCAACATCGGAATAAACTGTCACCACGACCTCTATCCGGTTGTTACCCCTGATGGCGTAGACAGGCAGAGTGTTTTCATGGAGGGTTGGTGCTATCCGCTCATCTGGTGTCAGTGCAGTAATTGCACGAATCCCTTTCCCGCTCAGGTTGGCCGGGTTAATGGTGGCGGATAGCGAAGCAAAATATGCATTCACCGGAAGGTAGGATAGCAGATGAATGCCGGATTCTGCAAGTTGTTGCTTCGTGGCTTCCGAAGGGATGGTTTCAAACTGAATGACCTTGTAAAAGCGATCG
Source organism: Bacteroidales bacterium (assembly GCA_046496455.1). Taxonomy (GTDB): domain Bacteria; phylum Bacteroidota; class Bacteroidia; order Bacteroidales; family SKPS01; genus SKPS01. The sequence goes on from JAWOGX010000361.1 coordinate 4,147, forward strand.
CCGAAAAGGTTTTCTGATTGTACGGAAAACGCCTGCTGCCATTGCACCAGGTTGGCAACAGGGGTACGGTTGCCGGTTTTCAGCAACAGGGGATTGCCTGTTTGTGCAACACTCTGCGACAGGATTACACTGATAATCAACAAAGAAAAGAAGTAGCGCAATGAAGATATGTTCATAATCATATATGTTTAAGGGTGTGAAAGTAGTAAAAATTGTTTTTGCTATATCAGAAAACCTTTTTACTTTTGCCACACTTCAGGCAACCCAGCCGGAGAGGTGGGTGAGTGGCTGAAACCAACAGTTTGCTAAACTGTCGTACTCGAAAGGGTACCGGGGGTTCGAATCCCCCTCTCTCCGCCAATGAAAAAGGCCCGCGCAAGCGGGCTTTTTTCGTAAAAGGACTGCCGCTTTACCCACAATTGCTAACTTTGGCATATAACCCAAAAAATCAATATTATGGATATTTCATCATGGATTCCTGCTCCTGAAAAGCTCACGGAGCTTTTAATGACTTATGGCGGTAAACTTCTGCTGGCATTGGCCACGCTGCTTATCGGATTGTGGCTCATAAACAGGTTTGCCAGGATACTCAGAAGATTGTTTGAGCTTCGCTCCTTTGAACAAACGCTGCAGACATTCCTGATCTCCCTGATCAAGATCACACTGAAAGTGCTGCTGGTCATCAGTGTCATCACCATGATCGGGGTGCAGATGACCTCTTTCATTGCTTTGCTCGGTGCCTTGGGCCTCGCATTTGGTATGGCCCTGTCAGGCACCCTGCAGAATTTTGCCGGTGGGGTGATGCTGCTGATTTTTAAACCCTATAAGGTCGGTGATTTCATTGAATTTCAGGGCTTTACCGGTACCGTGAAAGAGATGCAGATCTTCCACACCATCCTGAACACCCCCGACAAGAAAACCATCATCATCCCCAACGGGGGGATCAGCACCGGTGCCCTTGTAAACTATTCCTACGAGCCTGAAAGAAGGGTCGATTGGACTTTCGGAATCAGCTACACAGACGATATTGACCAGGCGCGTTCAGTTGTGCTTGCCCGGCTGGGGGAGGATCCCCGTATTCTGAAAGAACCTGAACCCTTCGTGGGTGTGGGAAACCTGGGCGATAGTTCAGTTGATCTGACCACCAGGGTGTGGGTGAAGTCACCGGATTATTGGGATGTCTTTTTTGATATCAACGAAAAGATAAAGAAATCATTTGATAGTCAGGGTATTACAATTCCTTTCCCACAAACTACCGTACATCTGCAAAAATAAATTTGTATTTTATTAAGAAAATACCAATTCATTTCGTAATTTTAGGCTTCATTTTTCTTCATTGAACCTAAAATCAGATGCTCATGAAAAAAGTTTTACTTTTTGCGATGGCTGCAATCTTTGCAGGCAGCCTGTTTGCACAGACTTCCGGCGGTCCGGATGCCTATGGCTATACCTGGAAAAACAGCAATCATACGGTAACCCCACCGGCTTTCCAATGGTTTGACATCAGCGTCATTGGCATGGAGGTGGGTGGTCTTGGGGATGACAATATTGTTGGGCCATTCAGTGCAGTGCAGGGGTTCCAGTTTTACTGGTACCCGTTGAGCCAGTTCTGGATCGGATCCAACGGATTTATTTCCTTCAACGGCGATAATATTGCTTCCCCCTTTCCGGCTGGTATTCCCCTGGCCTCCGGAGCCAACAACTGGATTGCCCCGCTGATGGCTGACCTTAACTTTGCCGGTAGCGGAAATACTGCAAAATGTTATTACTGGAGTAACGCTGACACCCTTTGCGTCAGCTGGCTGGATCTGCCTTTCTGGACCAACAATGCAGTAGGGTATTCCGGCAGCAACTCTTTCCAGGTAATTATGAACAAGGTTGATAAGTCAATTACGTTTAATTATTTGTCCACGAATATCGGACAGGGGACACTCGATATTGCCATCGGCATAGAAAATTCCACTGGCACCCTTGGCCTCGCTGCCATGCTCGATGTGTTGCCTGCAGCAAATTTCACCATTAAGTTCTATTACCCGTCCACGGTGACTTATGCCGTTACTGACGGTGGTATGGACTGGAATGGCAATGAAACCAACGGGGGCGTTTTCATCCCGCAAGGCTTGCCTTATCCCCTCCAGGCCAATGTCAGGAACTTTGGCAACCAGGTTCTCGGTTCCTTTACGGTGCGTGATACCGTGGTGAGCAATGCACTTGTCCCAATGACCAGTGGTTCTGTAACCATCCCCGGACTTGCTGTGCAGGCCGATACTACCGTGGTGTTCCCCAACACCTTCACGCCCACCGCTGCAGGAACTTATCGATTCAATTCTTCCATTGCCGGCATCACCGGTGACATGGTGGCGGCGAACAATCGAAAAACACAAGAAATCATTGTCGTCGACACCAACCTGACCACGATGATGCTTGATTACTCTTCCGGCTTTTCCAGTGGGGGAGGGCTCGGTTGGCAGGGAGGCAACGGCGGCATCGGAGTCTACTTCGCGCCACCCAAATATCCGGTCAGGATTGCAGGATCAAGATTTCTCATTACCGCCAATACTTCTTCTCAAGGGTTTTATGCAATGATTTACCGCGATGACGGGGCAAACAAAGGGCCCGGTACGCTGCTCGATTCTGTGTATGTGAGTCCTTTCCAGATCACTACAGGGATTTATACCGCAGTACCAACAGCCAGCAATACCATATTTATCGACTCCGGAGGCGTTTATGTGCTTTGGTATATGGGCGGCCCCGATATTAACCTGGGCCGTGACAATTCACAGCCGATCTCCTTTCGTACTTATGAGGTATTAAGTGGAATCTGGGCTGATTACAGGGACAAATACAGTGAAGACTTCTGCCTCGGCCTCGATGTGGTGAGTCCTGCCCCTTTTACCGATTTCAATATTGATGCTGCAGGTGACCCGGTATTTAATTTCACCGATATCTCACTGTACAATCCCACATCCTGGGCCTGGACCTTTGGTGATGGCGGTTCTTCCAATCTCCAGAATCCCTCCCACACCTACAACGGTA
>JAWOGX010000051.1:0-8589 GCA_046496455.1 Bacteroidales bacterium
ACCTGTTCATTCTCCGGCATACCATACTTAAAAATTGCATTGTTCATAACTCTTTCTTATTGGTTCATCATGTGGTTTGTTATCAATTTTCGATATGTTTATATTTTCATATCGAATGCAAATCTAAAGCTCTTTTCTCATACCCGAAAAACTAAACAATTATCAATAGAGAAAGTTCTCGGTGAAATTTACGGATAGAACAAAATCTGTGTTCATCGGTGCTATCAGTGGTTAATTGACGTTGAGGCGGTTTATAAGGTTGAGTTGTTTAACCGTTTGGTTGTTGAGAAGAACTCAAATACCAATGAAAATCCACTGAAATAGGGGATTTTCCCAAAAACTGCACGATCGGATCAAAAAAAAGCGTAGTTTTGAGGGGTAAACCAATTCCACCCGATCATGCCATTTGATCCGATTCGTCATTTTTATAAGAAAATCGGGTGTCAGCAGCACCTGGTGCACGAGATGGTGATAGGGGAAAAATACACTGCTGTAATTCTCAATGATGGGAGAATAGGCGTTTGCGCCACGCTTGGGGCCGAAGTGGAGAAAGTGGTTCCCGGATTCACCCCTGACCTGAAAAAGTCAACCCACAGAATCATTCTTAACGCTTATTTTAACGCCATGGTCAATTATGACCAGGAATATGAAGAGAGCAAGGACATTTTTGACGCCGTGGACTTTTCCGCTTACAGAAAAATAGTAATGGTAGGATGGTTCCGCACTCTGCACAAGAAATTCCGGGATGCAAAAATGCTCGTTGAGGCTTTTGACATGCTCGAAAACAACAGGTATCTCTCCCCGATCGGGCAAATGCACGAAGCAATTTCTGAAGCCGACGCCCTGGTGGTCAGCTCCACCACCATCTTCAACGATACCTTTAAAAGCATTACCGATGCAGCACGGGATGATTGTGATATTTTCATGCTTGGTCCTTCCACGATCCTTCATAAAGATCTCTTTCGCTACACCAGGGTCAAAGCACTCTTTGGCAGCATTTTTAATCCACACGACAAAGCTGTTCTCAATCTGATCCGTTCCGGATGTGGCACGCCTGAATTTTCGGGCCATATGCAGAAGGTTTTTCTCATGAGACCCGATGTGAAGGCGGAAAATTTTGAATCCACAGACGAATAAAGATCCAATATCGCCCACAGGATATTTGCCGGTTGATCTCATTTGATTAACTTTGCGGGATAATAATATCTTTGAAGAAATATGGAATTACAACTGGAAGGCATTGTAAGAGAGTTGCTTCCGATTCAGGAAGGGCAGGGCAGAAATGGCACCTGGAGAAAACAGTCGTTCATTCTTGAGACAGCTGGCGGGCAATATCCGAGACATGTGTGCATTATGGTGTGGGGCGACAGAATTGACCAGTTCCGGCTACAGTCCGGTGATCAGATCATTGCCAGCATAGACATCGAAAGCCGTGAATACAACGGCCGCTGGTACACGGACATCAAAGCGTGGAAAGTGGAGAAGAAAGGTGCTGCGCCGGCTCCCGCCGGGCAACCAGGTGACGATCTCCCCCCTGTTGCAGATCCACAGCCGCCTGGCGACCCCAATGATCCCTTCACCTCTGAGGGAGAGGGAGATGATCTCCCATTCTGACCACCGAACAGCCAATTGTACGGATTTGCATCAATCAGGTCAAAGCAAGATTTCCACGAATAGATCCGTGCCGGCAGGTTTGTTTCATCTCTGATTATCAATCAATAAAATATACTTCCATGATAAAAGTAAATGAATATTTCGACGGAAGGGTTAAATCCCTGGCACTGGAAACGGCAGAATGTCCTGCTACCATTGGTGTGATGAAAGCCGGCGAATACGTCTTCGGAACATCCACTGTTGAATATATGACGGTCACTGCGGGAGTGATGGATGTTCTGCTACCCGGTGATACCGAATGGAAAACATACCACCCTTTTGAAACTTTTATCGTCGAAAAGGATGTAAAATTCCAGGTGAGGGTCAATGCCGATACGGCATACCTTTGTCTTTACAAGTAGCCTGGTTAGTTTGGATACCTTCCGAAAAGTTTGCTCAGAAACCGATGGAAAGCGTGTACCGACTTCACCGGCTCGGCAAACATCATGATGCATTTTTTGCTGATGAGATGAATACCGGCGGCTTCAGCTGCGGTAATGGCATCTTTGCTTTCTGACCCTTGCTGCATCCAGACATAATTGAGCCCCTTTACAGCAGCCTGCTGCACCAGCCCGCGGGTTACTTCAGGTTTTGTCACGGTCACAAGCACAGTAACCTCGGCAGGAAGGCTCATCACATCAGGATAGCATTTTACTTCAGCATACTCCTCCATGTTCGGATTGATGGGATAAACCCTGTACCCATTTTTTGCCAGCTGTTTGTAAACAATGGCCCCGAACTTGCGCTGGTCCCGGGATACACCTGCCACAGCAATATGCTTTTGTGACAAAATCTGATCAATAATCTCTCTTTCAGTCATTTTGCTTGATTATAAGAGTGGGTAATTCACTTACTCTTCCCGTTGCACCTTATCCGTAAATTCGCGAAAAGCTTTTTCCACAGATTTTTCTGTCTGAACCTGGAGCGCTTTGTAAGCCTCCAGCAAGCGTATCGCCTGGGGCGTCAGTGTTGAACTGCCACCATCCTTGCCACCGCGGTGTTTCTCTGTCAATGGGTAGCCCAGCAATGCCTCAGCCTTGCGGATATCACCCCAGGCTTTGCGATAGCTCAGGCCCATCCGCTCAGCAGCAGCACTCAACGACCCGGAATCCCGGATCGCCTCAAGCAACCGTATCTTGCCATCCCCGATGATCCCTTCTCCCGAAACGCTCGACAGCCATAACTTATAGTGGACAAAAACATCATTACGACTTGATTTCGGAGGCTTCATACCGGGAAGATATTATTCTGGTTTGCTTCGCAAAGGTATCAAAAACCTATCTTTGTATGCATGAATAAAGAGGACGAAAAATTACAGCTCTACCCCCTGAAGTTTAAAACAAGACTATTTGAAAAACCCTGGGGGGGCACCCGTATCCGTGATGGCTTTCACTACAGTGGGTTCACTGAAGGCCCCTGCGGTGAGGCCTGGCTCCTGTCCGCAGTGCCCGGAAATGAATCGGTCGTAGACAATGGGCCCCTCAAAGGGAACACCTTGTCTGAAGTGTACGACATTTTTATGGAAGAACTTACCGGCGATAAGGTGTTTGCTGAACATCCTGACCAGTTCCCGATCCTCGTGAAGATCCTTGATGCCAATGAATGGCTTTCGGTGCAGGTGCACCCTGATGACGAACTTGCCAGGATAAGGCATGGAACCTTTGGAAAAACTGAGATGTGGTATATCATGGATGCAGAACCTGGTGCCAGGCTAATCAGCGGTTTCGATCATGATCTGGAACGGAACACCCTTGTATTCATCACAGAAAATGGCCGTCTTCCGGATGTAGTGCACTATGAACCAGTGGAAACGGGAGATGTGTTCTACACCCCTGCCGGCAGGGTTCATGCCATCGGCCCCGGTATTCTCCTGGCAGAAATCCAGCAAACTTCTGATATCACCTACCGGTTATATGACTGGAACCGGAAGGACCCGCAGGGAAAGCCACGAGAAACCCATCTTTCCCTGGCCCTGGATGCCATTGACTATGAAGCACCCGCACAGATAAAAATACCGTTCACCAGGAACAAAAATAAATCCAATCCCATCCTGGCGGAAAAACATTTCACGACCAATCTGATTGTATTTGATCAACCAATGAAAAATGATTATTCATTGCTGGATTCCTTTGTCATCCTGCTTTGCACAAATGGTTCAGGAACGATGATCAGTGGAAGGCATCTCGTCCCATTCAGCAAAGGCGAAGTAATCCTGCTCCCGGCAACAACCACAATCATTGAACTTCTGCCGGTTGAATCATGCGAAATTCTGGAAGTATTCATTTGATATTAACATCATTACCTGCCCCTTTCAGAAAAAAAGCTATCTTTGCACCCCCTGTTTTATACCGGAAAGATTTCCGTATGGGGCAAGAACAGGTGCCTATTCTATTGATCAACAGAAAAAAACAACACAAAGCAAAAAAAGTATATGCAGCCAGTATTGAGTGAACAGGAACTGATAAGAAGGGAATCATTATCTGAGCTGAGAAATATGGGTATTGAACCCTATCCGTCGGAGCTGTATCCGGTTAATGTAACCTCAAAGGAGATTCTCACGAATTTCCCCGGTGATAACTCCCTTTTCAACGATATCAGCATTGCCGGACGCATTATGAGCCGCCGCATCATGGGTGCCGCATCATTCATCGAATTACAGGACTCTGCCGGCAGGATTCAGGTGTATTTCAAACGTGATGACTTATGCCCGACCGAGGATAAATCACTGTACAATGTCGTATTCAAAAGGCACCTGGATATAGGCGATATCATCGGGGTGAAGGGGTATGTTTTCATCACACAGATGGGTGAAATTACGGTCCATGCCACCAACCTTGTGCTGCTTAGCAAGTCTTTGAAACCCCTGCCCGTGGTGAAAGAGAAAGAGGGCAAAACCTGGGATGCCTTCACTGACCCTGAACAGCGCTACCGCCAGCGCTATTTGGATCTGATTGTCAATCCTGAGGTCAAAGAGGTCTTTGTGAAGCGTGCGCAGCTCATGAACACCATGCGGCATTTCCTTCATGGCAAGGGTTACCTGGAAGTGGAGACCCCGATTTTGCAACCCCTCTATGGAGGTGCAGCAGCACGCCCCTTCAAGACCCATCATAATGCCCTCAATACCACCCTTTATCTCCGCATAGCCAACGAACTTTACCTCAAAAGGCTGATTGTCGGTGGGTTTGACGGCGTATTTGAGTTTGCCAAAGATTTCCGCAATGAAGGGATGGACAGGTTCCACAACCCGGAGTTCACCCAGATGGAGCTCTATGTCGCCTATAAAGATTATGAATGGATGATGAACCTCGTTGAGGAGATGGTGGAATCAATCGCCATAGCGCTTACGGGCTCAACTAAAGTGCAGGTTGGAGAGAACCTGCTTGACTTTAAGAGGCCCTGGCAACGTTATTCAATGGCCGGGGCTATTTACCATTTTACCGGAATAGATATTTCCGGCATGAACGAGGATGCTCTGAGAAAGACAGCAGCTGCGCTGAACATCGAAACAGACCCTTCCATGGGGAAAGGCAAAATCATTGATGAAATTTTCGGGGAATGCTGTGAGCCGAAACTCATACAACCCACATTCATTACTGATTATCCGATTGAAATGTCGCCCCTTGCCAAGAAACACCGCACGCACGAAGGGTTGGTCGAAAGATTTGAAGCGATTTGCAACGGTAAGGAGATCTGCAATGCTTTCAGCGAACTTAATGACCCGATAGACCAGCGTGAGCGTTTTGAACTGCAGGTGGAGCTTGGAAAACGTGGTGACGATGAGGCGATGGTGCTCGATGAAGATTTTCTCAGGGCACTTGAATATGGCATGCCTCCTACAGCCGGGCTCGGCATCGGTATCGACCGTCTGACAATGATCATGACCAATTCCCACAGCATCCAGGATGTGCTTCTGTTCCCGCAGATGCGCCCGGAAAAAAAGGCAGACATTAATACAGATGAGGATTTTCTTGCGTTGGATATCCCGTCGCATTGGATTGCACCACTCAGGAAAGCCGGGGTCAATTCCATCGAAAGCCTTGCAGCAGCAAAACCGGATAAGCTCTTTAACGACTTGTGCGGTCTCAGGAAAAAACTTAAAATGGACAACCCACCCCCAGCCCGGGAAGAAGTTGAACAATGGATAAACAATGCTGCAGATTGAAGGGTCAGGTACTGGTGGCATGTTATTTGAAAAAATCATCAAAATAAAATTCATTATTGCTCATTAAAACCTTAAGACTATGAAAAGCAATTCAACAGGCAGGATTCGAATGGTCGTCGCCGCAATTATTATTATGTTAACAGGCAACCTCTATGCCCAATCCATCGAACAAGCTGCCGAACTATTCAACGAAGGACGCGCGTTTATCAATGAAGGCAACAACAAGGCCGCCATTGACAAACTGGAAGCCTCCATCAGGATGTGTGAAGAAATCGGGGAAGAGGGAGACGAACTCAGAAACCAGGCAATCAGTGTAGTGCCCAACCTTTATTACAATCATTCAAAAAGCCTGTTCGATGCCAATCAGATAGAAGAGTCGATCCTGATGTATCGCAAAACACTTGAAGTCGCTCAGAAGTATAATAACCTTGAGGTATTCACCATGACTAACAATGTCCTGGCTCAGCTCTTCCTCAAGAATGGCAATGACAAATTCCGTGAAAAAGATTATGAAGCGGCTGTCAGTGACCTGAAAAAGTCACTTGAATTTGACCCCAAAAACACCACGACACTGCTGTTGATGGCCTACAGTTACCGGCGTCTCGACAGTACTGAAGCGATGATCAATTATTTCAAGGCCACCATCGATGCCGGAGAGCAGAATGACCGGAATGCTCCCAAGGCCGCCGAAGCGCTTATGGGTCACTACATGAACACAGGGGCCAGGCTGCTCAATGCCAGGAACACTGCCGACGGGTTAAAATACCTCGATACTGCAGCGACCTACGGCGAAAGTGGAGATCTCTGGTATTACTACGCTGTGGGTTACAACATCGAACAAAAATACGATCAGGCCATTGAGGCTGCCGAGAAAGCCATTACCCTTGATCCCAACAACAAGGAGAATGTGGCCAAGTACAATTTTGAGATAGGATCAGCCTATTACGGTAAGAAGGACAATGCCAAAGCCTGCGAAGCTTATGTTAAAGCCAACTTTGGCCGGACTGCACTGCGTGCAGAACCAATGATCAAGTCGCTCAAATGCAAGTAATTTTTTGAACGGGAATGCGGCTGACTGAGTAAGATTCAGCCAAAAAATCATTACAATATTAACGGTAGGGGATCACTTCATCCAGTGCTTTCCCTTTCCATTCAGCCCAGCGGGTCAGGATAGCCTGGCCCGCATTGTTTATCCTTTCATAAGGATTGGTGGCTTCAATAATCCTGGGAAGGGTCAGTTGGGCCAGTAACCCTGGCCTCTCGTTTCCGCCACCAGTAAAATAGCGTATCTGCTCTACCGGGAACTCATCAATAGTAAGTCGGGGGCGCGCAGGCCTAATCCCTGAAGCATCTGCCACAGATTGGGCAAGTGGTCTTCCTTCCGGGGTCAGCATGCCATCCTGATGCCCTGCAGCCGGGATGGACCGGACCAACCTCGGTTCAGGCCTGAAGGAGTATGATGGGTCTGTAGTATTAACCTGGGTTGCCGTTTCACTTCCGGCAGTGCTGGCAGAACCTTTGGCATGCCGCCTGCTTACGGGTTTTGGGGTCATCTGTGCAACAGGTGGCTCCATACCCTTCCCGGATACCCTGGGTTCAGGCCTGATCAAACCCTGTGTGGTGGATATCAGGGTTTCTCCACCCGGATGCGTAATCATCAATTCCTGGTTTCTGTCGAACAGGAAGATTCCTGCAACAAAAGCTACAGAAGCAGCGACGGCAACCATACGGAAAACTTTTCGCCTGTCGATCAGGAACACAACACTTCGCTGCTTTAATCCATCTTTATCTTTGAAGACCACCGTGGGGTCCGGTTTCAGAAACGTTTTCTCAAACTGCCGGTACATCACCAAAGCAGAAGGATTGGCAGCCATATACGCATCAAGGCGTGCCTGATCCGTCTCAGCAAGTTCCCCTTCAAGAGAGGCAATAATGGACTCTTCAAGATGGCCCTGATGGAGTGGTCCCTCCTTAACACCGACACGCCTGGTAAGGTCATCCTTTCCACGGAATACAGATGGTGCCCGTCCGGGCTGAGCGCCAGGGCGGAGGCGCCGCCGAGCGTCACGGCCTCCCCGGCGCCGTCGACGACCGCCTCCAGGAAGGTCAGCGCCCCGGTCGTCGGGTCGCGGTGGAACGCGACCACGGCGTGGTCGACGGCGCCGGTCACGTACAGGTGCTCGCCGCCCGGCTCGCCGCCGGGGCCGTCGAGGTCGGGGCTCACAGCGACGGCGCCGGCCCCGTCGAGACCGTCGACGCCGCCCTCGCCGTCCCGCTGCAGGCCGAGTGCGGCGAGGGTTGCCGAGGTGGCACAGCTCCAGGTCAACGAGCCCGTTTCGAGCCCGGCGGGGTCGCCGGGGTACAGCGGGAAGAGATCGCTCACCATGGCGGACCGCACGTCACCCGGGCCCTGGTTGGTGACGGTGACGGTGTAGCTCGTCGGAGCGCCGGCCGCCACCGTGTCGAGGCCGTCGCTCTTGACGATCGCGAGGTCGGCCAGGACCGTCAGTAGATCGGTGTCGACGGCGGTGTTGTTGGCGAGATCCGGGTCGAGCACCTCCGCGGTCGCACGCACCGAGGCGGAGTTCACCAGCGAGCCGGTGGCGGCCGGGTTGACCCGTGCGGTCACGGTGTAGGTCGCGATCCCGCCCACCGACAGCTCAACGGCGTCGCGCAGGTGCCCGAAGCCGCCTTCGCCGCAGGTCGAGCCGCGCAGCCGGTCGAGGGCTACCACGGAATCGTCCACGGTAGCGGCAAGGTAGAGATGGTGGCCG
>JAWOGX010000058.1:0-8501 GCA_046496455.1 Bacteroidales bacterium
GTACCGATCTTATGCCATGTCGGGGTGGTGATGAAATCAAGGGGATTGCGGGTCATCCAGAGGCCGGTACGGCTGGCAATAATAAACATCGACTGCACCGGATTCTGGATCATCATGGAGTCGCCCTTATTGAGTCCGGCCAGTAAAGTATGGGTATATGGGTAGCCATGGTGCGGCCCTCTTATCGTAATCACTTCACCTGCAAGGTAGTTGGTGTCAGCCATAAAGAGTATGGAATCTTTGGCATCGTAGGCTGTAACGCTCTCCCAAAGGCGCAGCGGTGTTACGAAACTGCTCCAGTTGGTTCCGGGAGTCCCTTCAAGGAGCATCCTGCGGTTGAAGAATTCCGGCTCAAGCGCAGTAGTGCTTTTATAAGCTTTTTTCCAGGTTTTCCCGTCATCAGCCGTCCTTGCTGCACTACCATATTGTGAAGAAAGAAAGTAAGCCTCAGGGTTGATCATGGAAACGGCAGCATAGCCACCATCTCCAGACCATAAGGTTCGGGCAGACTTCACAGTATTGCCCATAAGGTCAATGAACTGATAACTGTTATCCTGGGTTCCACCCAGCAGCATGCCTGGTCTTCCATGGATCAGACGATCTGTTGAAGTGGTCATGATCATCTGTGAACCACTGGATGTTACTGCATAGTACTGTATTGTGCTATAATTTTTATTCATCTGGTTCCAGGAAACTCCGCCATTAATCGACCGGTGAATCCCGCCGTCACAACCGAGGAAGATAATGTCTGGGTTGTTTGGGTGGAATTTGAGTTCATGGATATCCACATGCACATAAAGCGGACTGGCATCACTAAAGTTTCCGGAGGTTACCTGCAGCCAGGTACCACCTTCGCTCCATGTCCAGAGGTCTATACCACCGACAAGAATCTTGTTTTTATCGTTGGGGTAAACGGCTATGGTGTTGTTGTAACTTCCCTGATTTCTGTGAATGTCAAAAGTGGTGGTTGCAGCAGGTCCGATCTGAGTCCAGGTTGCTCCTTTATCGATACTGCGCCAGACACCTTGCGTGGCTCCGTTTGTTGCAGCAAGGACGGCATAAAGATAATTCGGATCAGATGGCGCAACTGCGAGTTCCATTCTGGATCCTGCAGTGGGCAACGTAAATCCGGATCCTGAAGACCGGACGAAATCGACACCGTTGTTGGCGACATAGCAGTTCTTGTTCAGGGCTATGACCACCGAACCATCAGAAGCAATTTCCACATCCTCGCAGCTGGAATTGGAGGCAGCCGGTGAAAAAGTTGGTGCAACCCCCCAGGTCACGCCACCATCGTTTGAGATCTTCAAACCGGCAGAAGTGCCTGCGTAGACATATCCATTATCCTGTTTAACTGCAAGTTCGTTGATGTATTTCCAGGAGGAGGTGCTTGCCAACAGGGAAAAATTCTCGCCATCTGTGGATTTGTAAATCCCTGCACCGTTAAAACCCGCGGTACCTGTACCGGAACCCGGATAGAACCCTTCACCTGTACCGATGTATATATCTCCGTTTGGACCCTGGGCGATAGCAGAGATGATCATATTATCCGATACGGACGCAATTTTAACCCAACTGCTTCCCCCCGACGCTGATTTCCATAATCCCCCGCTGACAGCTCCTGCATACATCAGATTGGGATCATCCTTATCAAACAATATGGCACGTGTACGGCCACCCAGATTATCGGGGCCCATCTCATCCCATGTGAACGATAAGGTTTTTGCATTGCTGTGTTGCTTGATCTCCAGTAAAGTACGCTGTATATCAGCAGGATCAACAGCACCGGTCTCCTGATTGTTCCGGATGGTTGCCCAGAATTCAGCAGCACCAATGATGGAGAGTGCATGTTGATTGACTCGTGGAGAATAACTCCGCTCTGTCTTCCCGGGAAGAACAAAAACAATAAGCATTGCAACCAGTGGGAGCAGTGCAAAACTGATTAGTAAACCTCTGTTTTTCATACGAATTGATATATTTTACTTAATAAAATCATTCATGGTTTTAAGGGGCACAAGTTACACTTTTTTTTATTTCCAAACAGCAAAAAGATTCCCAAGAGGATCGATGTACCTTACCCTCCCCAATCCGGGTATCATACGTTTTGGGCAAATATACAGCATAAAAAAAATATCTGCCAAATAATCAGTTTAAGGCGGCAACAGAAAAGAAAAAGGGGATTAGCACCTGGGATATGCAACGGATTATCATTTTCGCTGTCCGATATGCAGTGCAAGATAGAGTGTGAAATAAAGATTTGGGTTGCGGGCAAAGGCCATCACCGGGATCTTCCTTGGAAAGGCATCGAGGGTCGCGCCCACTTCCAGTGCCCGGAGGTTTTCACGTTCGGTTCCATAATCAAAATTGACCCCCCCTTTCAGGTAGAGTCCGGGGTAAAGCTTAGCCTCTTTCAAACCGGTTCCGAGAGGCCCCCGACGTAGGATGTTATCCGTAAAATGTTTGTCAGGGTCATATCGTTCCAGAACCTGGTAGAAATCATTGTCGACAGGGCTGTAATAGAGTATGTAAAGGTATACCGGCTCTGCCACTGCCAGATTCACCCCTCCGAAAAGATTATAGCGCACCTGAACACCCCCGAAGTAGGGTTTGTCTGTGATGATCCTCTGGAAGCCTGCACCGCCGCGCAGCATGTACACCCTGTTGAGTTTCCCGTAACTGTAAGTCAGCATATTCGGAAAAGATTCGTTGGTGCGCTTGTACTCCTTGGGGTGCTTCATCGTGGCAAATTCTGCCTGCCATTGCAATACCGAATAGATATTGATAATCCTGCCCTGCTGATAACCCATGCCGAATCCCTGGGTGTGCCCAAGGAAATATGCACTCCGCTCCTTCGACAGGATAAACTGCGGCACATCACTTTCCTGTCCGTATCCCCTGCTGTATGAGAAGACCAGAAACGTCAGTAACAAAAGTCCTATCGGTGTGGTTTTAACCATGGTTTTGCATCACATTGGTTCAGCGAACAAGAAGGGATGCCAACTGCCTGCCCTTTAGGCAACGCATCATTTGCGCATACATTGCCTGCCTGGTCCTGCAAACAGCACGAATCAGTTACCCGACTGTTCAGTTGTGGGTTCGGCAGCGTCGGAAGATACCCCCCAGCACTCCCTGGGACCGCGGCAGGATGCTGCAACGATCATCACCACAAACAATAAAATCACTAGTTTTGCTGATGTTCTCTTAGTCATAATTATTATTAATAATTGCAAAACGATTTCAACTACCTGTTTTCAATAACGTTTAACCGCACAAAGATAATATAGTTCACTGTACTGCCCGATAATTTTTTTTTACACCTGATTGTCACGGATACATGATTTGTGAATCCTATTCAACAAAACGAACGCTATGAATTCTATTCCACCCTGTATCGACGATTTAATAAGCCACTGATGCACGGACATGGATTGCCATAAAATCATCATGCAAGGCTCTGTGGCTAAAACATTAAACAGCGAGTGGAGCCACCAATTGTCCGTAGCTGAAAATTTAACCGTCAATCACCCTATGACTTCATCCGATTCACATGTTAACCCAAAAATTGAAGAGAGCTGGAAAACTGCACTGGCAGAACAGTTTCAGTCTTCTTATTTTCAGGCATTGAAGGCATTTCTGGTCGAGGAGCGGGCGAAATACCAGGTCTATCCCGCCGGCAGAGATATTTTTGCTGCATTCGACTATACCCCTGTTCAAAATGTCAAGGTTGTCATCCTCGGCCAGGACCCATACCACGGTCCGGGGCAAGCTCACGGGCTCTGCTTCTCAGTGCCTGTAGGGATCCCAAAACCACCTTCACTGGTCAATATCCTGAAAGAACTGAAAGAGGACCTTGATACGCCAGAACCGCCCCACGGCAACCTCTCTTCATGGGCAAGACAAGGTGTACTGCTGCTCAATGCAACCCTAACCGTGAGGGCCAATCAACCGACATCACATCAGCGACGGGGATGGGAAACCTTTACCGATGCCGCAATCCGTTACCTCTCCAATAACCTTGAACACCTGGTCTTTCTACT
Organism: Bacteroidales bacterium; assembly: GCA_046496455.1. Taxonomy (GTDB): domain Bacteria; phylum Bacteroidota; class Bacteroidia; order Bacteroidales; family SKPS01; genus SKPS01. Next base: position 4,038 of record JAWOGX010000058.1, read on the forward strand.
CTGGGGCAACCCGGCCGGGGCAAAATCAATCCTCATTGATGAAACAAAACACATGATACTCAAGGCCCCACACCCCTCTCCCCTTTCGGCACACCGTGGTTTCTTCGGCTGCCGCCATTTCTCCAAAACCAACCTGTACCTTTCCAGTCACGGAATCCGGCCTATCGACTGGAATCTGCAATAATACCGGATTATTCCGTTAATCAACCATGCATCAAGGGATTCCAACCACAGAAACAATGCCCTGTACCAACCCCGGCGAAAGACACCACCACGCTTTCACATCCAAGGGTTGGGGCGGTTCAATCCACCGCATGATAAAGCTATTAGCCCTGCTTATCCTCCTGAACCTTCACGCTTCAGCGCAAAGGGTTTTTGTGAAGCTTGAAACACAATCAGGATATGAGAATCAGGCCAGTCTGCCAACAGGCAAATTTGAGAAGAAGACATACAGGTCAAAGGATGATGCTCTTGCGGCAATCTCAAGGGTCATTACATCGCTGAACAGCGTTGGTTATCTCAATGCCTCCATTGACTCTGCGGTGAAATATGGAGACACACTGCAAATATGGGTATATCCTGGAGACCGATATCTTGCTGCATCCATTGAATTTCCCGAAGAGGATCAGCTCCTTGCCCGGTCTGCAGGTTTTGGTCCGGGCAGGAAACGATCTCCTGTTATCCTGCCTGGAAGGGAGTTGGAAAGGATTACTTCCGGTTTGCACCGGCAAGGCTATGCTCTTGCTTCCATTTCAATCGAAAAGATTCTGAGCAGTGGGGATAGCTTATCTGTTCTGGCGGATATTGACCCCGGACCCTTCTATCGTTGGGACACATTGGAGATTAAAGGGGATTTGTCGATAAATAATATTGTTTTACAGAAGCATCTCCGCATCAGGGAGGGCGAACCTTACAACAACCTGCTCCTGGCTGAAATTGAACGAAACTTACAGGGTTTGCGCTATCTCAAACTATTATCCCCACCAGGAATCATCCTGACTGAAACAGACAAGGCAAGAATTGTGTTGCCTTTGGAAAAACAGAAAGCCTCAGCTTTCAACGGGGTGATAGGGTTCGGGCCAGACCGGAACAATCCGGACAAGCTGATCTTTTCGGGCGATGTGCAACTGAAGCTGGTGAATGCTTTTTCGCAGGGGGAGGAGATGGAAATGAAATGGAACGGCATCAGCGGCGACCAGTTGTTGATGCTCACCTATAAGCACCCGTTTCTGCCATTGCTCCCGTTCGGAATGATGATCAATTTTGACCTGTTTAAACAGGGGGAGTTATACTACAGTCTGAATCAAAGATTCGGGCTGCTGATCAGGTCGGGTCCGGGCGGATGGTTTACGACCTATATCCAGCGTAAAAGCAGCAGGGTACTCGATCGTTCTGTTTTTAAAAACTACGCTGACCTGCCTCCATGGACCGATTTTTCAGCGACCCTCTTTGGTGTGGATTTTCGTTATCAACAACTTGACTACCCTCAAAATCCATCAAGAGGGATTGTGCTTGGGACCGACCTTGCAGCGGGACGCAAAACCCTGATCATGGCAGCGGATATCCCTGAAGAGCATTTTGAGGGCATCGACCTGACGCAGAGACAAATCCGGGGGGATCTCTCACTGGAAGCATTCTTTCCCTTTACTGCACGCTGGATATTCAGGCCCTGGCTCGCTGCTCATTGGATCAACAGTGGCATCAACCATGAAAATGAACTGATCAGGATAGGAGGGATAAACTCTATCCGTGGGTTTGAAGAGAGAAGCATTGCCGCTTCTGCCATGCTTCTTGGCTCTGTCGAAATCCGGTACAGATTTGAGCAGGGATCGCATTTTAAACTCTTCTTCGACGGTGGGTGGTACGAGAAAAATCTCGAGGCCTCCTATTTACGGGATCTGCCGTTTGGTTTCGGGATCGGGATTGCCCTCCCCTCCCCGGCAGGGATTCTGCAGGTAAACTATGCCTGGGGAATTCAGCAGGGCAATCCCTTCGAATTCAGGAGCGGCAGGTTGCACTTCGGGCTCACCTCGGCATTCTGATGCGAAGCAGTGAACTTTTTTCTTCCCCGATATCCATTTCTCCCAAAAATCCTGTATGTTTGTTACCATCAAGCCGAACCAACGTTCAAACGCAACATAACCTTCACAAAACCCTCATAGTATGAAAAAAATATTACTCATTTCAACCCTTATGCTTTTTATGATTTCGTCACTGACAGCGCAATCCCCGAGCATATTGTGGTCACAAACCTTCGGTGGACCGAATAACGATGAAGCATTTGATATTATCAGGACGACTGATGGCGGATATGCCCTATGCGGGATGACAGAGTCGAAAGGGAAAGGTGGCCGCGATGCATGGGTTATCAAACTTGACCCCAACGGCAAACTCGAATGGGAAAAGACCTATGGTGACAAAGGGGATGAGGAAGCCAATGCCATCATACAGACCAGTGATAACGGCTATGCCATTGTGGGGTACACCACCTCCAAAGGCAAGGGAAAGAAAGACATTTTCATGGTTAAGACTGACAGCAGCGGAAACCAGTTGTGGGAAGGTATTTACGGTGGCTCAAATCATGATATTGGCAATGACATTGTGCAGACTTATGACGGCAATTATGCCATTGTCAGCTCCACAAAATCGATTGGTTCCGGCAACTATGACATCTGGGTACTTAAAGTAGATACCAAGGGGAACAGGATATGGCGAAAAACCGAAGGTGGCCGTGGCGCTGACTATGGCAATTCCATCGCTGAAAACCCCAGGGACAGCAGCCTTATGGTTTGCGGCACAACCTACTCCAGTGCCAACGGCATGAGTGACCTGTGGCTGATCAAAATCACCAAAGTGGGGCGACGTGAATGGAAAAAGAACTATGGCTCCATCAATAAGGACGAAGGCAACCACCTGACCATTAAGAGTACCGGTGAGTACATTATGGCAGGAAGCACCCAGCCCAAAGGGGAAAGATATCCAGACTTCTGGGTTGTTGGCTTCACGCCTGAGAGCTGGGATGACTGGGAACAGTCCTATGGCACTTCCAGGGATGAGGTAGCAACAGGGTCGTCAGAGACTACTGATGGCGGGATGATTGTCGCCGGGTACACCAATTCCTACGGTGAGGGGAGTCATGATTTCTGGGTGATGAAGTTTGACAAGGAGGGCAAACAATTATGGCAGGAGACCTACGGTGGACCGGATGAAGAACTCGCCAGGGCTGTTGTTGCCACCGGTAAAAATGAAGCGGTGATTTGCGGCAGCACCAGGTCAGACGGAGAGGGGAAAAGGGATATCTGGGTTGTTTACCTGAAATAATTTTTCAGCCCATGACAGGAGAAGCCGTGTACTTTCTTGCCGGTTTGGTTGCCGGATTGGCCATTGCATGGTACCTCACCCGGCAACACTATGAACTCAAAGCTACCGGCAAGAATATAAAGAAGGATAGTGCAGTTCCTGACAAACAGGCTCAAAGTGCCATAAGCAGTTCAGAGGAGGAAGATGAAAAGAGCAAAGATTAATTCCATATGGTTATTTCCCATTGTCATCATGCTGATCCTGTCCGGGTGTTTTCCGGCACAACGCCTGGCTGATCAGAACATTTCTTCTATCTACCAGATATCTGATAATACGCCCCTTCCCTCCTATACGGTATATCAGTTCCATTCAGACAGCCTGAGGCTTTTTTTCTCAATCCCTCCAAAACGGCCAAGGGCTGACGAGGAGCAGTTTCAAGCCCCGGATGATTACCGGCTCTTTGTCAGTATTTTTCCAAGCGACAACAAGAACGCTGTCATTGACAGTGCCACTTACCATTACAGCAGGAATTCGCTGAGTGAGGGACAGGAACTCAGGGGTTCCATTGACCTTTTCACGGGAAACCCGTCCGGCAGGGTGTTGTCTGTCTATCTCAGCGATATGGCAAGTATTGGTGCCAACGAACAACTCTTTCCACTCATCGAAGCTTTCCCGCCGGGAAGGTATCACTATTATCTGGTCGATGAACAGCAGTCTCCTTTAACTTCTGTTTACCTCAGGACGGGCATGAAGTTCACCGTAAGGAGCAGCATCATCGGTGATCAGGATGTGCAGGTCAGGTTTTATGAAGATGATTATCCTGTGGCTTTACCCCCTTTCTCGGTGGTACCTTTGCAGTATTTCGACTATAATGCTGATTCATTGTTTCAGGTAACCTTTCGCAACGGGGAAACAGCCTTGCTGCAGTTTGATCGTCCGGGTATCTATCATTTCAATGCTGATGCCAATCAGCAGGCAGGGTTCATTTATTCTGCTTCTTTAAATCTTCATTAACTCTTTCCAGTTCTATGAAGTCAACCATTTCTCCCGGAAGGAAATTGCTGTCTCCCGCATCAAGTATTCTTGATTTTGAGAACATCTGTCTTGCAATTATTTCGATGTGCTTGTCGTTGATTGTTTGTCCCTGAGAAGCGTAAATGCTTT
>JAWOGX010000111.1:0-3631 GCA_046496455.1 Bacteroidales bacterium
TGGGATGCTTCTACCAACACACTGACCCTTGTTTTTGATGGCACGCTCCTGATGACTTTCTCTGATGATATCGTTGCCAATATTTTTGGCGGAAATGCCAATGTCTTCTGGGGTTTTACGGCGGGTACAGGTGCTGCGAACAATAACCATAGAGTTTGTATGAGTGAGGTAAGCTTCACGGAAGAAGGATCATTTACCGTTACAAGTCCTTCCTGCCCTGATTTTAATAATGGCGCAATAGACCTCGACCCTGCAGGAGGAATCCCTCCTTTCAGCTATGCCTGGAGCAATGGTGCTGATACAGAAGATATTACCGGTCTTGTTGCAGGAACATATACTGTTACAGTTACCGATGGGAACTATTGCCAGAGCTACTTTACCATTGAACTGACTGATGAGCTGGATGAAGAAGCACCGGTCATCACCTGTCCTGAAGACATTACGGTCAATAATGATCCCGGACAATGCGGGGCGAAAGTATACTATCATGTTACTTCTACGGATGGATGTGTTGTTAATTCTCTGCCTGGATTTACATTTATCGGCACTTTGGGGAACAGCAGTTATTTCGTTTCAAATGGTGAATTCACCTGGCTGGATGCATTGGCACATTCGAGGGCTAACGGTCTTCATATGGCCACTATTACTTCCGCAGCAGAAAACGACTTCGTTGTTAACGGGTTAATAAGCAATGGCCTTGCCGGAACCAGCCCGTGGATAGGCCTGTCTGATGCTGATACTGAAGGGGTATGGAAGTGGATTACCGGTGAAACTTATGGATATAGCAACTGGCATTTTGGAGAACCCAATAACGCTGCAGGTGGAACAGAGCATTATGCTAATTATTATAACATTAGTGGCAATATAAGATGGAATGATCTTCCAAACGACCTTCCGCCTTTTTGGACGCCAAATCCCTACGTGATGGAGCTGGAAGGCACTCAGATTTTCCTGCAATCAGGATTATATTCCGGTGAGGTGTTTCCGGTCGGAACCACCACAGTTTCCTACCAGGCTGCAGATGCTGCCGGCAACACTTCAGAATGTTCCTTCAGTGTTACGGTAATCGATAATGAAAACCCTGTAGCGGTTTGCCAGGATGTTTCCGTAACACTTTCCGGTGGCAGTGCAAGCATTACACCGCAGGATGTGGATGGTGGATCCTACGATAACTGCGGCATTGTGTCCATGACTTTATCGCAGAGTACGTTTGATTGCGAAGATGCAGGCATTATTCCCGTCATACTGACGCTTGCTGATGATGCCGGTAACACTGCAACATGCACGGCAAATGTCACTGTAGTAGGAGAGGTGCCGGTTTGCGAAATTGAAGCCGTCCCCGGTGCCGGTCCTTATACCGGTGGCCCGGAAACCACCATCTATCTTGGCTATGGCCCGCAGACCGTAACACTGTCAGGTACAGCCAGCGGCGGATCGGCCTTTACTTATGCATGGAGCCCGTCAGACGGACTGAGCTGCAGTGACTGCGCCGCACCCGTTTTTACTCCCGATGCCGAAGGTAATTACACTTTTACGCTGACGGTAACCAATGAATTCGGTTGTACTTCAACCTGTTCCGTTACCATCTGTGTGCTTGACATTCGTGTGCCTGGTACCAACGGTAAAAAGGTCTATCTGTGTCATGTACCGGAAGGGAATCCTGACAATCCGCAGACCTTATCAATAAGCGTCAATGCCGTGCCTGCCCATCTTTCCGAACACGACGATGATCATCTTGGGAGGTGCGATCAAAGCTGCGATGACCTGAAAAGCGGAATCATTTCAGGTGATCTGATCACCTCACCGGATGGCGATTTCTCAGCCATTATCTATCCGAACCCCTCAACTTCTGATTTCCGGGTATCCGTCGAAACAGAATCTGCAGAGCCGGTTTCACTTAAAATCTATGACCTGACAGGGAAAGTTCAGTATGAAATTAATGAGTTCTCCCCTGACCAGGAAATCACTACCGGTAATGATCTTGGTGGTGGGGTCTATATCATGCGAATTCAGCAAGGTAATCAGGTTCAGAATATTAGAATAATCAAGCAACGGTAAAATCAAACTGGTAATTTTAGAGAGAGGCCATCCCATAAGGGTGGCCTTTTTTTTAATTATAAAGAATTTTACAGGCGAAAATATTACAAGCCTTTGATCTCTGCTATCAGCTTCTGCAAAGTAGTTTTGGCATCGCCGAACAGCATACGGTTTTTCGGGTGATAGAAGAGGTTGTTGGGGATGGCCGCATAACCTGCGGCCATACTGCGTTTCATGACAATGATATTCCTGGCGTCAAGCGCCTTGATGATGGGCATGCCATAAATGGGGCTGGAAGGATCATCCTCCGCAGCAGGGTTTACCACATCGTTGGCCCCGATTACTATCACTACATCTGTATTGGCCATTTCGTTGTTGGCGTCTTCCATCTCCATGAGCTTTTCATAGGGAACATCTGCTTCGGCCAGCAACACATTCATATGACCGGGCATACGGCCTGCGACCGGGTGGATGGCATATTTCACTTCCACACCTTTTGCGGAAAGCAGGTTATCAAGTTCGTGGCAGAGGTGTTGTGCCTGTGCAACAGCCAGCCCGTAGCCGGGTACAATGTAAACCTTCTTCGAATAACTCAAAAGAACGGCTGCATCGCTGAGCATGATCTCCCTGACGGTTTTGTCTGCATCCTCCGTGCCCTGTGAACCTGCCACGCCGAATGCCCCGATGATAACGTTCATCAGTGAACGGTTCATGGCTTTGCACATCAGGATGGTCAGTATTGTGCCGGATGATCCGACAAGGATACCGCCGGTGAGCATGGCCTGGTTGCCATACAGGAAACCTCCCATGGCAGCGGCCACACCGGTAAAAGAGTTCAGCAGCGAGATGACCACCGGCATGTCTGCCCCGCCGATAGGCATCACAAACGTAACCCCATAGACCAGCGCGGCAAATGCAAACAGGTAAATCGGCCAGTTGTTTCCGGCCCTGGGCTCCATAAAGAGTATGACCACCAGCGCGACCAGCAAAATTACCAGGAAAGTGAGATTGACGATACGCAAAAGAGGATGTTTGATATCGCCGATGCGCCCGTCGAGTTTACCGAAGGCAACCATGCTGCCGGTAAATGAGATGCTCCCGATCATAAGCCCGAGCATGATGGCAATCCCCTCGCCGCCGAGCATGTGGCCTGCCCCTTCAGCTGCCATCATATTCTGCATATTGGGAAACTCCATCATGGAAATCAGGGCTGCACAGGCGCCTCCCATCCCGTTAAATATGGAAACCATTTGCGGCATTGCCGTCATCTTAACTTTCACCGAGGCATACCACCCGATGAAAGAGCCGATGGCCAGCGCGATCACAATCCAGCCTACGTTGTGGATGCCCCTGGATTCTATGGTACCATCTGGGAGATGGACACTTGTTTTATGAAAAAGTATAGTGAAAAGGATGGCAGCGGCCATTCCTGCGGCTGCCCAGAGGTTCCCTGAGGCTCGAGCCGGGCCAGCCGCATGCGCTGCTCGGGGATGTCGCGGAGGGACTCACGGAGCCTGTCGAGGTTCTGGTCCAGCTCGGTGAGGGACCGCTCGTAGGGCCGGAGGTAGTCAGGGTTGCCGGAGAGGAGGAAGCC
>JAWOGX010000160.1:0-3923 GCA_046496455.1 Bacteroidales bacterium
CATGGACAACAAGTTGCTGTTTGCCAGTGGGAGTACCGCAGTAGGTGCTGACGGGCAGAAGGCTCTTGCTGAGCTTGCCCGCGTGCTGGAGGCAAACCCCGACATCAATGTGATGGTGGAGGGGCATACCGATGATGTTCCCCTGCGCGGATCAGGGCAGATGAAAGACAACTGGGACCTCAGTGTGTTGCGGGCAACCGAGATTGTCCGGATCATCCTGTCAAAAGGGAAAATTGAACCCTCAAGGATTATTGCTGCAGGCAGAAGCCAGTACCTGCCGGTCGACCCCGAAAATACCACTGAAGCCAGGGCCCGGAACCGCCGTACCGAGATCATCCTTACCCCAAAACTGGATGAGCTGTTCAGGGTGATCGAATCCAACTGATGATGCCATGAAAGAAATGATTGATAAGGGATGGGCCACCTGGAAAGGATTCAGCCGTAAACAACGTATTATCATTCTTTCGGTTAAAGGAATCGTCCTGGTGGGCTTGCTATTGCTGCTCATTCTGTTTCCCGGCAATAGTTCACCCCGTATCGAATTGCTTCCTTATAACTCAAACCAGGGGGGTTTTACCATCAACGCCCCCGACGGAGTAATGCAGATGACCCAGGAGAAATTCGTATTCCTGGGGAATGCCCTCACTAAGTACACCCACCTGGCAAAACTGCCCGAGGGCAGCTTCTCTGTGACACACTTCGATATGCCACCGGGCGTCATCACCCCGTCTGAACGCAACAATATTCTCAATCTGCTGGCCGCCGAATTCGTGGCTCCCGTGCAGGGGTTCGTCGGTACGACCGCTGAAGCCACGGTGCAGGGGTATGCTGGTATTTCCATTGCTGCCACAGGTATAGTCGATGAAAAGGAGATGTTTGCCGAAGGAATCATACTTCCGGTCGCAAATCGGGTCTATATCGCCGGGGTGTACGCTGAAAAGGGAATGATCAGTCAGAAAAAAGTGAAAGCCTTCCTCGAATCCTTAACATTTAACTTCTGAGCGCGGAGTAATTGGGATTTTGTGATTTAAACCTTGAGTTCCGCCAAGCGTCAAAAGGGACATAAACCCCATTCGTAATGCGAAATTTTCTCCTTGTTGCCTGGTTGATTCTCCTCTCCTTTGCTTCTTTTTCCCAGGGCCCCGCCTATTTTAAAATAGCCGATAAAGGTGGCGTTGGACAAGTCCTGTCTTCATTCAACGGATACCTGACCCTTGGGTGTGACAGTGCGAACCATCAGTATATGGTCAAATGGGACCAGTATTTCAATCCTGTCTGGAAGCTCTGTTTTACGGATAGCAGGATTTGCGGTCTTGGCAGCCAGATGATAGAAGCCCCTGACGGCTCGATTTACTATGCAACCACAACCCATGACCAATCGGTGTGTGATGGCCCCACTGTGATATTCAAAATATCAGCTGACGGACAGGTGCTTTGGCAACGGGCCTACATCAAAATGTCGCACCCACCTGTCCTGGCCAACGCTGCCGGCAACAGCAACGGGTTTATATTGTCCGGGGGGACATGCGGTTATTCAGGCCTCATTGTCAGGTGTGATCCGAATGGGGCTATTGTATGGCACCGGCACTACTATTTCAGGCCCAATATTCTCCCTTCCAATGAATGGAATCTCCACCAAATCTCCATTGTCCCGGATGATTCGGGTTATTCTCTGTTGTCATATTATGCCAGCGCACCCCAGAACCTTGGCCATCTTTTTTACAGGATCAACGATTCAGGGAACCTGGTCGGGCCGCATCAGGCGTATGTAAATACACCGGGTGAAAATCATGCATTTACCAAAATGATCAGGTTGAAAAACGACAGGGGGTTTGCATGTGTGGGATATATACTCACTACCAGTGCCAGCACATCCACGGTTGTTTTCCTGGATACCGCATTCAACCTGGTCAGTGCCAGGAAACTTTCGCCCGGTGTAAATCAATTCCTCCTTGCTGACCTGGTATCTACCCCTTCCGGTAACGCCATGATTGCTTGTGGAAGCATTTTCCGCAGCATGACTTCCATGTACATGGAAGGGGTGGTGGTTAAAATGGACCGGAACGGGAATATGGAGTGGTTCAAATTGCCGAAACCGTTCAATAATCATCAGTATGGGAACAACATCGGTTTGTCAGGCATCATGATGAAGAACAACCGGCTGTTTGCGGGGGCATGGGGAGGCACCGACGGGGCAACCATCGCTTTGCTCGATACCAACGGCACCGGCTTTTGCAAGGCCATTGACACCACTTTTCAGCTGGGTAACCTCTTCTTTTCCCTTGAGGACACCCTCATCCTGAACAGCATTCATGCCCCATCCGATTCAATGGCCGACCTGGCATTTAACAGGTTGGTCTATATTAACAAGGTTGAATACTGTGGCGAAATGCCTGGTGTAACTTCCCTGCAGGGATCCCTCAGCCCTGTTTCTGTCTATCCGGTTCCTGCAAATGGATATTTTGTCGCGGATCCAGGGGTGGTATTGCATGAGGCTGTCCCTTTCAGAATTCTGGATATCCACGGGAAACAGCTTATGGCAGGAATGATTGCAGGCCCTAAGGTGATCAGCACAACCCAATGGAAGAGTGGCGTATATCTGTTTCAGGTGCTGCATCACGGGCAGTGGAGTTCTGTAAAATTCATGGTCACCAATCCCTGAATCGCATTTCATTTCAACATACATCAATACACAAATCCATCATGGAAAAGAACGACAACACCATCAAGGCGCCGGCAGCCTGCAAACTGAAGCCGGGTGACCATTACTGGTGTGCCTGCGGGCACAGCAGTTCGCAGCCGTTTTGTGACGGAAGCCACAAGACCAGCGCGCCGGAGAAATCCCCGATGAAATTTACCATGGAAGAGGAAAAAGAGGTGTGGTTATGCCAATGCAAAGCCTCGAAGACCCCGCCTTACTGCGACGGCACCCATAAAACCCTCTAGCGGAAGAGCGTTTCGGCCAGCTCTTCGGCCCGTGCTACGGTCACAATCCGGATTCCCGGGGGCTTTTTGATTCCCTTGACATTGTATTTGCTCACAAAGATGGATTGAAACCCCAGCCGGGCAGCTTCACCGATTCTTTCTTCAATACGGGTCACAGGGCGAATTTCCCCGGTGAGCCCAACCTCGGCTGCGAAGCACGCCTCTTTCGGGATGCTGATGTCTTCGCTTGACGACAGTATGGCACTGATGACGGCCAGATCGGTGGCAGGGTCATCGATCCTGATCCCTCCTGTGATGTTGAGGAATACATCCCTGGTGCTCAGCCTGAAGCCGCACCTTTTTTCCAGCACTGCCAGCAGCATGTTGAGCCTCCTCAGGTCAAAGCCGTTGCTCGATCTCTGCGGGGTGCCATACACTGCACTGCTCACCAGCGACTGCACCTCAATCAGCAACGGACGCGCCCCTTCCAGGGTCACTGCCACCGCGTTGCCGCTGTAATGCTCGTCGTGGTGTGAAAGCAATATCTCGGATGGGTTGGGCACCTCTTCCAATCCGGAGGTTTTCATCTCATAGATTCCAAGTTCCGAAGTGGAGCCAAACCGGTTCTTCAGCGCCCTGAGCAACCGGAAACCGTAATTGCGATCCCCCTCAAACAGCAGCACCACGTCCACCATATGCTCCAATACCTTGGGCCCTGCAATCTGCCCGTCTTTGGTAATATGCCCGATCAGCAGCAACGGCACATTGCGGCTCTTCACAAACTTCTGCAACTCGGCGGTGCACTGCCGTATCTGCCCTACGCTCCCCGCTACCGATTCGATATTGTCAGACTGCAGCGTCTGGATCGAGTCGATGATAATCAGGTCGGGGGAAAGCTTCTGGCAATAATGCAGGATTTGATCAGTGTTGGTTTCTGTGAGGATGTAACAGTTCTGGCCGAGCGTGCCGGTACGCTCGGCACGCATCCTGATCTGTTG
>JAWOGX010000074.1:0-8528 GCA_046496455.1 Bacteroidales bacterium
CGGTGCCGTGGGCTGTTTCCTGACATTGAAAGCAAAACATACTCATGGTTATTGTTTTTTGGTTTGTAGTTATTTGTTTATTTGTTTGGATGTTTAGATAGAATGATAACCTTATTACTTTTTACTTTTGCCTTTGCCTTTTTACTTTTGCCTTCCTCAGGTCCACTGTTCGTTCAGTAGTTCACCGCGCACGCTGACAATCATCATTTTAACCGGAATTTTCCTGGAGGCGCGTGCCTGGGCGGCTTTTACAAGTTGCAGGAGGCTGCTGCAACACGGCACTTCCATCATCATTACCGTAATGGTATTGATTTCAGCTTCATCGATCAGCCTGATCAGCTTCTCCACATAGATATCCTTACCGTCATCGAGTTTTGGGCAGGCGATGACCAGAGATTTCCCTTTGAGGTACTCGGTGTGGAAGTTACCGGCTGCAAACGCAACGCAATCAGCGGCGAGCAACAGATCGCTCCGCCTGAAGTAAGGTGCAGCCGGATTGATCAGGTGCATCTGAACCGGCCAGTTGGCCAGGGCTGAAGTGACATCCCCCGACTGGCTTTTCAGTTCAGGGGCCGTCACAACCGCTGTAAGATCGATGGGTTTTGAACCCGGACATCCGCATGCACTGCCGGAAATGCCGGCTTCCTTGTGCGAATGCGCATGAGCAGCTGCACTGTTGTTGTGTACCTCCATGATTACAGCTTCAACATCAAACGGGATAGATTCTTTGTTCTGCATCAGGTAATTCACTCCCTGCTTCAGGTATTCATGCTGTTTGTAATCCTTCAGGTGCTTCAGGTGGGCAATGATGGTATTCCTCCCTTTCGGAATCATTTCAATGATGGTTAAAACTTCATCATAGGGCTGTGCTTCACGTTCTTCAATAGTAATGGCACCTTCAGGACAATGACCAATGCAGGCACCCAGGCCATCGCACATCAGCTCACTGATCAGGCGTGCTTTTCCATCAATCATCTGCAGCGCACCTTCATGGCAATTCGGGATGCATACTCCGCAACCGTTGCACAAGTCTTCATCTATAGTGATAATCTCTCTTTTCATGATTTGCTTTGTTGTAGTTTTTTGCTTCTTTTTTTTAACCAGATGGGCCTGGTTGATTTTGATGAAGCAAAAGTACCCTGTGGAAATAGCACAGAATGTAACCTATGTTACACCGTTGACTTTTTTATCAGGAATGCTGAGCGGCCCCTCAACAGAGAGGAGAAAAATTCACCGCAAAAGCGGTAATCTCAGGCCGATACGGATCTGGAAGTTATCCAGCGGAAAATAAGGTTTAAGGTCCTGCCTGGGCTTGGTCTCATCGGGAACCTGGGTATAGTCGTTGGTAATCTGGTCCCTGAACACAATAACCTTTTCATTCACAGGAATATCTTCCAGTTTATTGTTGCCGTCCCTGATCAGGAGAACGCCTCTGTCCGGGGCAATGGTCATGCTCTGATATTCCAGCTCAACGAAAGCCACCAACTCTCTGGTGATCACGATATCGATACCTGCAGCGACATTGCAAAAGAAGGAATTGAGGTTTTGGTATTCCCACCTGGAAGTGGTGATGAGCCCGGCATAACTGACCGTGTCCATCAGATCCAAAGTTCCCAGGAAGAAACCAGGAAAGAGTGAAATATAGGGCATCAGGGTCTCGTCGCCCAGCTTTCCGTGAATGCCCAGGGCAATTGAAAAACCGCGGGCACGCACGCTCCTTCCCGTTCTCTGCACGTAGACAATTTTTCGTTCTGAGGAGAAATGCTGCCAACTGCCCCGGAATATTGTACCCTGAATTCCAATACCAAAATAGTCATCGGGGTAAAACCTCAAGTCGCCGCGGTAATTGTTCCCATGCCCCAGGGTCAGCCTTTTGGCTGTGAGAGAAATCTCATCCCCACTGATGGTGCTTTGTTCAAACATCTGGTGAACGATGCCGCCATTCCCAAAGCAGTGGGCAGCTCCCAGGGAAAAGTAGGCTTGCTGCGCCCTGCCGGTGTTGAAAAAAAATCCTGACAACAAGGTGGTCAGGACAAAGGGGATGAGGGATCTGAAGTTCATTGCTTAAGGATCGGTATGAATGGTGGATGGGGTTATCGGATAAGGATCATGGTTCCCTTCAGGTAATGATATTCCCCGGTAGCATCAAGGTAAATAATCTTCCAGGCATATGTGCCGGCGGGAGCCGGTTTCTCCAAATACTTCCCGTCCCAGCCTGATTCAAGCTCACTGGACTTAAAGACCATGTCGCCCCACCTGTTGTAAACGACGAGGCTGAAATCATCCACAAAAGCACCAAAAGCCCTGAATTCATCGTTCAAGCCATCTCCGTCCGGTGTAAAGGCATTGGGAACAAATAGCTTAAGGCTGCAATCTTCAAGAGTAACATGCAGACTGTCCGTGTCAATGCCACACTTGTTCATGACCGACACGTGGTACCAGCCGCTATCGGTGATGAGAAAAACAGCACCTGAAGAACCATCCTGCCAGAGGTAGTTGTCGAAGCCCTGGCCTGCGTTCAGTTCCATGGCGTGTCCGATGCAGATGACGGTATCTGTCAACACCCAATTGATCAGCGGTGGGTCAATAAAGGAGACGAGGATGTCATCGGAAGCACTGCAGTTGAACTCGTTGGTAATGGTTACCTGGTAATAGCCAGCCTCTGACACGAATCTCATTTTTTCATCCGAACCATCATTCCACACGAGTGAATCGAGTGCCGGTACAGGAACCAGGGCTGCAAATTCACCGGCACACAGTTCCATATCCGGACCAAGAGAGACGGCCGGTGAAGGCAACGCACCGATATTTATGGTGTCGGCGCCGGATCCGCACAGATTGGTCACAGTAACACTGAACTGCCCGGGAGGGGCAATGTTGATGATCTGGCTGGTATGCCCTGTATTCCATGAGAAGAAATTCTGCAAAGTCGGACAATACACCTGGTTCAGGATCCCCTGCAGGGTATAGGTGAGGTTGCTGCAGATGGATGTATCTTCACCAAGATAAATCCCCGGAGCGCTTTGCACACAAACCATAGCATTCAGGATGAATTCGGATCCACACATAAAATAAACCACTTCAACTTTATGCACCCCGGATTCCTGAAAGACATAGGAAGCCGGCACCTGTGTGGTTGAATCGTAGGAACCACCCAATCTATCACCGAAGTAAAGGACAAATGAATCTGCCCTATGCAGCCAGAGAGGGTCATAATAGACTGTGTCACCGAGACAGATGGCATGATGTGACAAATGGTGATGTTCCAGGATAGGGATATAGGGCGGAAGTCCGGCTTCACTGAGTCTTCCGTTCAGATACAGGCCATTCTGCACATAATTGCAATTGATACCGGGGGAAGCCGGGTATTGAATATAGCCCAGGTACAAATCAAGGTCACGGGTGATGTAGATTCTGCCGTCAGCCCCCATCTGCAAGGCCCCGGTGAGCCTGTTGGCATTGCCGACCAGGGTCTGTGTTGACGGCACATATGCCGCCTGCAGGTTATACTGGTAAATCGGCCCGTTCAGGCAACTCACATACAGCATCTCCTGATCCTGGGAGAACTCAATCCCATAGGGCTGAAAAATATTGTCAATGGAATACGCAAACTCAGGGCTACCGGTGCTGTTGTCAAAGCTATAAACATCCACACGGTTGCTTCCGGTAACGGCCAATACGAGAATGTCATCGTTGGGTGAAGATTTCATATACCCCATGGCATTCTCAATGGCTCCGTCATAAACAGGTCCTGTATAGGTTTCAACCGGATCAGGTTCAAGTTCAATATCTGTAATGCGCCAGGAATAAAATTTTTCAGAACCCCATTCATGGGCAACCACCCAGAAGCTTTGCATATCGCAATGCTTCACCAGGGCCAGTTTTTCGGTTACCGGACTTGCCAACGGGATATTCTTGTTATTGCCCTGCACAGTTCCATTGATACCCATATTCCGGTCAAGGATGGAATACCTCAGCCCTGAGGGTCCTGCTTCGGCATCCGTGGTGAAAGCATAAAAATAGTTTGAACTTTTCGGCCATGGTACAAATATCACGGATTGGGTGCTGTTGGCATTCCCCATCAGCCCGTCACCATTCTGTATGATCTGGTGGTCATGACCCCAAACCTTTTCACCATTGGAATAAAAATAGAGCTGACCGGTGCCCATATCCGAAACCGTGGCAACACCTTCGGGTGATGCCATCGAAGATCCCAATACCGCACCGGTATTCAGACCGCTGAAAGTGATGCCCGCGTAATTGCCAAACATCCAGTTTTCATTGTACCTGTTCCCCTGGGCATACAAAACCCCTGTCAGCAAAATGCTGCAGAAAAGGGTGGCAGATATTTTGGCAACTGTCCTCATAATTTGGAAGAGAGCATCTTCACGGGAATAAGACAATGAGAAATATTGATCAGGTGTCTGTACTCGATCTTTATTCCTTTCTTCTTTAATATCAAGATATTACATATCAGTCAGTAAAGGTACGAAAATTTGTGTCCGCCATCAATCATCAATCATGAAAAATAGTAAAAGAAGATATTTCTCATGGAATATGCCATTCATAAAAATTACCCTTGTTAGGGGAAAGGAGTGTATTTTTACACAGAAAACGAACACTTCAAATATGCAATATGCAGAGCTTCTTGCCTTAAGCCCGGTTTTCAGGCAAACCACCCCGGAGAGGATTGTGGAGATTATGCATAACATTACCTGGCAGGTCAGGCGATACAGCAAAGGGGAAATGGTAGCCGTGGCAGGAGAGGAAGTGCACTACCTGATGATTGTTGTGGAGGGATCTGTGAAAGGGGAGATGACTGACGCTTCGGGGAGGGTGATCAAAATTGAAGATGTGGAAACCCCACGTCCTATCGCACTCTCTTTCGTTTTCGGGCAGCAGAATTTCTTTCCGGTGAACGTCACTGCCAATGAAGACTCGGCAATTCTCCTCATCCCCAAACCAGACCTTCTTACCTTGCTCCAGACTGACAAGCAGGTACTCCGCAATGTCCTCGATGCCATTTCCAGCAGGGCGCAGTTCCTCTCCCATAAAATCCGGACACTCTCGATGAAAAGCCTGAAGGGGAAAATCGCCCAGATGCTTCTTGAACTCTCCCGGACGCAGGGAGATGTAGTGCAATTGCCATCTACCCAGACAGAACTTGCTGACTACTTTGGCGTAGCGAGACCCTCTCTTGCCCGGACACTGGGTGCTATGGCAGATGCTGGCATCATCAGTTTTGAACGGAAAACAGTATCCATTCTCAACAAGCGAAAACTCATTGATTTGATGGAGGAAAAAGGGGGGTGATTGATTAAACTATCATCGCTTCGATGTGTCTAATGCTTTGTAGTTCAGAATAAACAAGAAAAATCCGGCACGATGAAAACACGCATGGCTCTAGCCCTGGTACTACTATGGTTTGTGATTCCCGTCAAATCACAAATCCAGGCTACACTCCTCTTCACATCGACCTATGCCAATACCCACCGGCCCCTGGACAGTGTTTATGTTCAGAATCTGACACGTGGAGGGGATACTGTGCTGTATGGAAACGACACGGTCCTTGTGCTTGATTACAGCATCGGTATGGCAGACAAGGATCGTGATGCCGGTGATGACATACTCCTGGGGCCTCCGGTACCCAACCCTTTCGTCGGATCAACTACAATCAGCGTATTGAATCCCGGCAATCAGCCATTAAAACTAAGGGCTTTCAATGTGCTGGGAAGTGAAGTGGCTCGTTTTTCCGGCACGGTGGAGCCCGGAGTGCACCATTTCGTATTCACGGCAGGGAGTGACTCGTGGTACCTCCTTGTGGCGGAATCTGGTGACCGGAAAAGTGTCAGGAAGCTGATCAGTATGGCAGGTTACCCTGGTGAGTGCCGTATTGAGCATTCCGGGCTACAGGGTGCGGAACAAATTCACCTTAAAACATCCAGGGGGGGATTTGAATGGGTTCCGGGTGATACCCTCAGGTTTATTGGCTTTGCCATGATCGACGCTGTCATTCGCGGACATGAAATCATTTCTGATGAACCCTGGGCAAGTAAAACATACCTATTCCCGCTGATTGAAGGGATTCCCTGCATGGAAAGGCTGTTCGTCAAGGATTTCGATGGAAATATATACAGAACCGTTCAGATCGGCGGGCAATGCTGGTTGCGTGAAAATCTTGCTGTTTCAAATCTCAACGATGGGACACCGCTCACATATATCTCCTTTAATACTTCCTGGCCGGGGTTCGGCACACCGGCATTTGCCTGGTATATGAATAATGTAACCCAGTATGGTGATGTTTACGGTGCTTTGTATAACTGGAATGCTGTTTCAACAGGGAAACTCTGCCCTTCCGGCTGGCATGTCCCGTCAAATGAGGAGTGGATGATCCTCACCAGCCAGTTTGGTGTTGAGGGTGTTGCAGGGGGTGCAATGAAAGAGGCTGGGACTGATCACTGGCACGCACCCAACGTGAGCGGAACAAACAGTAAGGGGTTCACGGCAATCCCGGGCGGATACAGGAGCGCATCAACCGGCTCTTTCAACAGCATCGGGAAAAACGGAAGCTGGTGGAGCACCTCTGAGTTTTCAACATCAACCGCCTGGATCCGCAGCCTGGCGAACCTGAATATCTGTGTCGATCGTATATTTGAATCGAAATCGAGCGGTTTTTCTGTTCGTTGCCTCCGCAATGACACTGCGTCACTCCCATTGCTGCCCAAGGCATATTTTAACGAAACCACTACCCACACGACTGTTCAGAAAACAGTCATTTTCACAGACACCTCCTTCGGAATACCAACCTCATGGAGATGGTTCTTTGGCGATGGCGATAGCAGCACCCTGAAGCACCCTTCACATGTCTATCAGACACCCGGTGTCTACACTGTTACGCTTATTATTACAAACGCTCATGGGTCTGATACTTTGGTCAAACCCAATCTGATGACCATTGATCCGGCCTATTTTGTGTATGATGTGGATGCCAATCCTTACGATACGGTGCATATCGGCAACCAGATCTGGCTCAAACAGAACCTGAGGACCACAAGATATAATGATGGGGTAACCTATATTCCACAGGTACAGGGCCATTCCCAGTGGGAATCACTCAACACCGGGGCCAGATGCTATTACAACAACGATTCGGCCTCATACGCTGCCACCTACGGTGCCCTGTACAACTTCTTTGCGGTTGATACCGGAATGCTGTGCCCGACCGGATGGCATGTGCCCTCCCAGGCTGAGTGGGACACCCTTATCAACTTTCTGGGAGGAACCGCTGTTGCCGGTGGCCTGCTGAAAGATACGGGATTCACATTCTGGAACACCCCCAATACCGGAGCCACCAACCAAACGGGCTTCACCGCGCTCGCCTCAGGGTACAGGAATTACTCCTCCACGCAGACTTTTTATCAATTGGGATACGCCACCAACTTCTGGACATCCACTGCGGTGTGGGCTGAACCTGCATACTATTTCACGCTCTCATTCAACAGCTCTCAAGCCCTCCTGAATTGGTACAGCAAGCGCATGGGGAACGCGGTGCGTTGCCTCCAAAACTAAGGACAGGATTACAGGAGGACATACAGGATTACAGGAGAACATACAGGATTACAGGAGAACAGGATTTTGAATTCATGTTTTTTTGCACATACCCCGTGCCTTGCCGTCAACAACCACAAGGTAGGAGAACATGCAGGATTACAGGAGAACAGGATTTTGAATTCATGTTTTTTTTCACAAACTATTTTTGAAATCAAACAGCTTGTTTCAGAGTGTAATCCGCTCCAATGCGCACAATCACAGGTAACCTTTTCAGCTTTATTTGTATTAATAGACGAATCTGATCAGGTATTTAAATACATAACCGTTATGTCATTGGAACACGAAGCGCTATCACACCGGATTATTCAGGCTGCTTATGCAGTTCACTCCACATTGGGAAGTGGATTCCTTGAAAAGGTCTATCACAATGCGATGGTGATTGAGCTCCGTGAAGCGGGTATCAGGTTTCAGTCAGAACTTCCTATAACAGTAATCTACAAAGGGTTTGAAATTGGAAGTTTCTTTGCTGATATGTTAGTCGAAAACAGGATCATTCTGGAGTTTAAAGCCGTTGAAAACCTGACACGCGGCCATGAAGTTCAGTTGGTCAATTATCTTGCAGCAACCGGTATTGACAACGGTTTGCTGATCAATTTCGGAAGCTCTGTCCAGGTCAAACGGAAATTCAGGGTCTACAGGAAACCGCCAGGGTAGCGGTAGCCTTCCATTTGTGAAGGGTTGAAATGTTAAGTCCACCTGCGGCGAAGTTAAGGAAGTATAGATGATGATAGACTTTCTGAGTAAACCTTTAAACCTTTTTGTAATCCTGTAATCCTGTTTGTTATCCTGTTACCTGTTATCCTGTAATCCTGTCCGTGACCCAGGAAGGATTAGCTCACACCACCATTTTTAATTTTTGGTGTTCGTGATCCTCCCTGGGTGAACAGACAGTCCTGATGCTAAAAGTGATGTGACCC
>JAWOGX010000171.1:0-5630 GCA_046496455.1 Bacteroidales bacterium
CTGCCGTCGGTGAATGGAAACAGCCGATAGTCCGGGATGCATGAGGCGCATGGTATCCACGAACCGCAGCGGTGCAATCGCGAACCGGTTCGGGCGGGATATGAGGTTCTAAACCAGGTCTCTGGCTTCACCGGGCATCCAATTCGGCTCTTTGCCTTCCCATTTGATGTTGCAGCCAATGGGATTGGTAAGTTGAACACTGATTTCCTTACCACCCGTTAGTTCACCCAAAACCCGGTCCAGATCATTGACCGTGGCCTTGTTCCCATCGCGCGGATTGTCCAGTCCCCTTCCCGTATACACCAACCTTCTTTCCCTGTCCAATACAAAAAAATGGGGAGTGCGTAATGCTCCAAAATTTCGGGCGACATCTTGTTTTTCATCGTGCAGGTAAATCCAGGGGAACCGGTACTGTTCCATTCTCTTAACCATATGCGCGAAGTCATCTTCACGGTAGGTGTTGGCGCTATTGGAATTGACAGCAACAAAACCCACTCCGCTATCTTTGTATTTCAATGCAGTTTGCCGGGTGATCTCGTCCGATCCGAGCACATAGGGACAATGATTGCAGGTAAAAAACACAACCAGGTAAGGATTTGATTTGAAATCTGCCAAACTATAAAGCTTGCCATCTGTTGCTTTTAATTTGAAATCAGGCGCTGCTGATCCTATTTGTAAGGTATAACTCATTATTGCAATAATTGGTTTATGGTTAAACAGCGCTTTCCATCTTTTGTTCAGTGTTAGATCAGGTGCAGCTTCCTCAGACAGTCTTTCATCCTTTCAACCGAGCGCTCTATATTGTTGTCGAGACCTATTGAAAACCTTACAAGTCCTTCTGTAAGCCCCATGCTTCGTTGAATATCTTCGGGAACTTCTGAAGAAGTGCTCTTGCCGGAATTGCTAAACAGTGTTTTAAAATAACCCAGGCTTACAGCCAGGTATCCCACACCTTCCATCTGCATGAGTCGCATGAATTCATTGGCTGATTGCAAAGAAGGCATTTCAACAACCAGCATGCCTCCATAGCCATAGTCTTTATTCATCATGCGCTTCAACAAATCATGCTGCGGATGATCGGGAAGCCCGGGATAACGAACCCTGAGGCCAAGTTTTTTTAGTTCGGCTGCGGCATACAGGGCGTTTTGCCCATGCTGCTTCATTCGAATATGCAGCGTATGCAAGTTTTTATGAATTGATGAGGAGCGCAGTGGATCAAGCACAGGCCCCAGCAGCATGGCCGTTCCGTCGTTCACATTGGAAAGATCGTCGATGAATTTTTTGCTGCCGCATATGGCACCCGCCACACAGTCGTTTTTTCCGTTGATGAATTTGGTCAGACTGTAAACCACTATATCGGCACCCAACCGCGCAGGAGAAATGATCATTGGTGAAAAAGTATTATCCACCATCAGCAACAAGTTATTTTTCCCGGCAATGGTTGCAAGTGAAGGAATATCCGAAACCTGTAGCAGCGGGTTGGTGATTGATTCTGTATAGATCAACCGGGTATTCGGACGAATGCTGTTTTTAACGCTTTCCAGATCGGTAATATCAACAAATGTCGATTCAATATTGTATTTAGGCAGTATATTTTTCAGAAAAGCAAAAGTACCCCCATACGTGGTTACGCTGGTGATGATGTGATCGCCGGCCCTGCAACACTGAAGTATGGAACAGGTTATAGCCGCCATGCCCGACGAAGTAATCCAGGCAGATTCTGTGTCTTCCATGGAGGCCAGCGTATCAGCCAGAAACTTGTTGCTGGGATTCCAGTGACGCGAATACAGGAAACAGCCTTCTGTATGTCCCAGGAAAGTTTCACTCATGGTTTCAGGATCCAGAAAAGTAAATGTGGATGAATCGGTAATGGCCGGGTTAACACCACCAAATTCATCAAACTGAAGCATATCCTGTATGCGTGTTGCGGGATCAAATGGCTCTTTCATGGCGCTGTTTTTATTATGTAAATTATTAAAATTAAATTCATTGCGCAATGACTTTATCCCATAACCCAAAAAGTACTTCCCATACAAAACAGGTTCATCAGAGAAAAATATACTTTAAACACGCTTCCCGGGTCATTCATCAAGTAAGTTTTACCTGCCCTGAAAGTAATCGTATATCTTGTTGTAACATCAAACAAAAACATCATCATGTCACACGATTGGAGCAACAGGACTATTTTGATAGCTGAAGACGATGAAATCAGCTATAAATACCTGAGCCTTATTCTAACCCGCAGAACCAAGGTAAACGTTCTTTGGGCAATAAACGGTCAGATGGCCATTGATTTTTGCAGGCAATACAATCATATTGATCTTGTTCTGATGGATATTCAATTGCCCATTGTTGACGGAATTGAATCGATCAGACAAATCAAAACATTCAGGCGCAATCTTCCCATTATTGTGCATACAGCCAACGCATATGGTGAAGAATATGAGCGAAGTTTCGAGGCAGGATGTGACGAGTACATTACAAAACCAGCCAATTTTCAGCATCTCCTCTATAAAATTGAAAACCTGCTGATCCCCTCTGCGGTCCGTTAGTTTATTAGCCCCACCTGTTTGCTTTCAGTTTTTTTCTATCTTGCAGGATATTTTAATATACCTGCATGATGAAAACCCTGATTCAGCTTTTTGAAGACTGTGTTTCAAAATACAACAACAACGTCTTTCTCCTTGAAAAAAAGAACAATAAATATATGGGCACCACTTTCAAAGAGGTGCATGAAAAAGCATACCAGGCCGGAGCAGGTTTGCTTGCCCTGGGAGTGCAAAAGGGCGATAGAATTGCCCTGTTTTCAGAGGGAAGAAACGATTGGGTAATTAGTGAACTGGGTATTTTTTATTCAGGAGCTGTTAATGTACCCCTTTCGGTTAAGCTCTCCGAGCCATCAGAACTCCGATTCAGAATTGACCATTCAGGTGCCCGGTTTATCATAGCCTCAAAAAACCAGGCAAAAAAGATCGTTCCGATCATGGATTCTCTTCCAAAGCTTGAAAAACTCATTCTCCTTGATTCACAGGACGATTACCAGGGTAATGAAATGTCCTTTTCAGAGGTTATGGACAAGGGCAAAGACTTGCTTAAGTCGTCGCCTGAAAAATTCAAAGAAAGATGGACATCGGTTCAGGGAAACGATCACGCCAACATCTGTTATACATCAGGTACAACAGCTGATCCCAAGGGCATTATACTGAGCCACCGCAATTATACTGCCAATATTGAACAATCGCTGAGCTTGTTTTCGATACCCATGTACTGGACCACCCTGTTGATCCTGCCCTGGGACCATGCTTTCGCTCACACCTGCGGAATTTACACATTGATGGCCGGCACAGTGGGAAACCTGGGCGCTTATGCCGATGAAGCCGGCCCCTACGTCCACCACCTTCCTGAAAACCAGATCTACTCGGCCTGCCAGCAGTGCAACACCAACTGCGGCATCAAGGTGAAACTCCAGGAAGGGATGGCGGCCAAGATCGACGGCAACCCTTACAATCCATGGGTCCTGACGCCCCACATCCCTGAAAAGACGCCGATTGCCGAGGCTGCGCTCATCGAAGGTTCCCTTTGCCCCAAAGGACAGGCGGGCATCCAGGCCCTCTACGATCCCTACCGGATCGTCAAGGTGCTCAAGCGCACCGGAAAGCGGGGAGAGAACAAGTGGAAAACCATTCCCTTTGAGCAGGCCGTAGACGAGATCGTCAACGGCGGCAACCTGTTCGGGGAAGGAAACGTGGAGGGTCTGAAGGACATCGTCGCGCTCAGGGATCCTGCCGTTGCACAAGCCCTGGGTTCAGACGCGGCCCTGGTTGCCTCAAAGAAGATGACCATAGAGGAATACAAATCAAAGCATGCGGACAACCTTCACTACCTCATCGACCCGGATCATCCGGACCTGGGACCTAAAAACAACCAATTCTGCTTCAACTGGGGCCGCATAAAAAACGGCCGCGGTGATTTGATCAAGGATTTTTTCAGCAAGGCATGCGGCTCCGTGAACTACCACGGTCACACTACGGTATGCCAGGGGTCGCTTTACTTTGCAGGAAAGCTCATGAGCGACCAGTTTACAGAGGGGAAGTTCACGGGGGGCAGCAAGTTTTACTGGCAGGCCGACACGGGCAACGCGGAGTTCTGCATCTTCGTGGGCGCCAATCCTTTCGAGGCCAACTACGGCCCGCCCCTGCGGGCCCAGAAGGTCACCGAGGGAACGGTGGACGGCCGCATGAAGATCGCGGTGATCGATCCCAGGTGCTCGAAAACCGCCTCACGGGCCTGGAAGTGGCTGCCCGTGGAGCCGGTGAACGGCGTGCCCGCCATTGCCATGGCCATGATCCAGTGGATCATCGACAACAAGCGCTTCGATGCCCGTTACCTGGCCAATACGAATAAGGCCGCTTCCCGACAGGACGAGGAGCCCACCTGGAGCCAGGCCGCCTGGCTTGTGAGGATCAATGACGACGGCACGCCGGGGAAGTTCCTGCGCGGCTCCGATCTGGGTCGGCCAACCGAGACCCGTTCCAGGAAAGACGGCTCTTCCTGGGAATTTGATGCCTTTGTGGCCAAGTCCGACAGTTCCTACCTCTTATTCGACCCCAACGATGAGACCAAAGCGGTGGAAGGAGATCTTTTCGTGGATACGGTCACGGATAACGGCATCCGGGTGAAGAGCGTGCTCCGGATCATTTACGAGGCTTCCAAGGTCAAGGACTTTGACGGGTGGTGCGACCTTGCCGGCGTGAGAAGCTCGGAGGTGCTGGAGATTGCCAAGGAGTTCACCAGCCACGGCAAAAAGGCGGTGGCCGACCTGCACCGCGGCGTTTCCCAGCACACCGGCGGGTTTTACAATGTCACGGCCTGGTACACGGTGAACGCGCTCATCGGCAACACGGGCTGGCAGGGAGGCCTGTGCAAGGCCACCACGTGGAACTACACCGGCAATCGTCCGGGCAAGCCTTTCGACGCGACGAAACAGCATGCAATGGGCATCAAAGCCTGGGGCATCAACATTATCCGCCATAGTGCGGTCTACGACAAAACCACCCTATTCGAGGGCTTTCCCGCCAGGCGAACCTGGTATCCTTTTTCCACGGACATCTACCAGGAGGTGATCCCCAGCATCGGCGACCAATATCCCTACTCGATCAAGGCCCTCCTTCTCTACATGGGGGCGCCTGTGTATGCCCTGCCTTCGGGCCACACGCTCATCAATATCTTGCGGGATACGTCCAAGCTGCCCCTTTTCATCGTCTCGGATATCGTGGTGGGCGAGACGAGCATGTATGCGGACTACATTTTTCCCGACACAACCTACTTGGAGCGCTGGGAGTTCCCTGGAGCCCATCCTTCCGTGGCACCCAAGGTTTTTCCGATCCGCCAGCCGGCGGTAGCGCCCCTTGTGGGCACCGTGAAGGTTTTCGGCGAAGAGATGCCCATGAACATGGAGGCCATGGTTCTCGCTTTTGCCGAGAAACTGGGCCTCCCCGGCTATGGCGAAAACGTCTTCGGTCCCGGCGGTCACATGAAGCGGGAGGAAGACCTCTATTTGCGCATGGTGGCCAACGTCGCTTACGGGGACAAGCCGGACGGTTCCGACAGGGTGCCGGCAGCGGACGCCG
>JAWOGX010000206.1:0-8940 GCA_046496455.1 Bacteroidales bacterium
GGCTTCCACAGTGAAATCGTTGGCTGTAAGATTTGAAAAGAGAGACGGAAGCGACATCGTGATGTAATCATTCGTGCCATCAAAATGGAGCGAATTGCCGGGTGTCTGGGCTTGAACCGATATGGTAAACAATAACAACATCGTGATGAGTAACAGGTTCTTTTTCATAATGTTAGAATGTATTATGTTGATTATGAGTGTTTTGTCATGCTTGTCATGCATCAATCTAATGGTTTTACCCTGTGTGTCTTTTTCAAAATCCCACCGATTCACAAATATAGCACATTATCATTTCAACACATCAACACATCAGCACCACGCCTGCGGCGTGGTCTCCGCTATCGCTCCGACATCAACAATTCAATCCATGTCCCAGAGAAATCAACAACATCTCCAATCACCGCGGTATGCTGAAACCCTGCGGTGATCATCTCCTGTACAAGGGTGGCAGCGGTTCCTGGCGGGCAGCAGATGAGCAGTCCACCCGAAGTCTGGGCATCCATCGTCACCATTTTCGCTTCGTAAGGGAGTTGCAGATCGCAGAACAGGCTATCCCGGGTGAACTCCAGGTTACGGAAGCAGGCTCCCGGGATGCACCCCAGTGTCAGCAGAGGCATGGTGCCGTTGAAGAGGGGGAGCATGGCAGGATGGATCTGCAAAGTCACGCCGGATGCTTTTGCCATCTTCAGGGCGTGCCCCGCCAGCCCGAAGCCGGTGACATCCGTGGCGCAACGCACCCCATGGCTGTGCATCACCGGTACGGCGTTACGGCTGAGCTGCATCATGCTTTCCAGCACTGCTGCGTATTGCTCACCGGTGGCCTCTCCAATCCGGTGGCCGGCAAGGATGATCCCTGTGCCGACAGGCTTGGTGAGCACGAGCGTATCCCCCGGTTGTGCAGCTGCGTTGGTGATGATGCGGTCGGGATGGATGGTGCCGGTGACCGCCAGTCCGTATTTTGGCACATCGTCCTGGATCGTATGTCCCCCCATCACCACTCCACCCGCCTCCTTTACCTTTTCTATGCCCCCTTTAAGGATCTCCCGGAGTGCCTCCAGGGGTTTGTCGGCAGGCCAGGCCACAATGTTCAATACCGACAACACTTCACCCCCCATGGCATATACGTCGCTCAGTGCGTTGGCAGCGGCAATGCAACCGAAGGTGAAGGGGTCGGCGCACACCGGCGGGAAGAAATCGGTGGTCTGGATCAAAGCCAGGTCATCACTGATCCGCAACACGCCTGCATCGTCGTGGGTGTCGGTGCCCACCAGGAGATCTCTGTGCGGTGTGACCGGGAGGTTCGCCATCACTCTCTCCAGGCCGGCAGCCGGGAGCTTGGCTGAACAGCCTCCCTGCCCCGTGAACTCCGAAAGGTCGTATAAGTTGGTTGATTGTTCCACGGATAACAGGGTTACGGGGTGCAATAATCTTCAGGCCGAGAATCTTCAGCAATGGTGCCGGGTTTCTCCACCAACAGCCGGAACTGCCCCTCTTCCTCAAAGGTTGTTACCGCCATCCCGTTGTCTTTCAGGAACTGTGTTACATTGTGCTTCGCATTCCTGCTGTCGAGGATGATCTCCAGTTGTTCACCCTCTCCAAGGGTCTCCAGCGCCTTGCGGGTCATTACAAGGGGTAGTGGACAAGGTCTCCCTTTTGCTTCAACTCTCTTCATTTTATTTTTTGTTGATGAATAATCGGGTTTCAATTCCTTCGCCGGATACCAGCCTGATCGATTGCTCAGCCTCCAGGAAATCTACAAGCATCGCCCTGAACTTCTTGGAACCCGGGATCAGCTCCTTGAATTCCTGGATATCAATCCCCTGCTCAGAGACGGAAAGTTTTTCCAAAAGATGGCTGCGGTATTTGGATAGGAGTGTTGTATGGATAAAATCGCTCTGGCAATAGCTGATTTTTCCTTTTTCTGACAGCCAGGTGAGGTAGGTTTTCACCTGGCCCCGGGTGATGCGCTTCAGGGATGCCCTCTCCTCCAGCTCTGGCAGTGATGGCTTGTTGTCGCCGTAGTTCAGGATTTCCTGTTCAAGCCAGTCGATTTCGGCCATGGTTTTCGGGTCGACCTGGGGTATGTGGCCATGCAGAATCCAGGTGTCGCCGTGTTTGTCTGTTTTTCCCTTGCTCTCCAAAGCAGCCAGCAGGCAACCGACATAGGCCTTCCCTTGAGGATGCTTTGCCAGTCCGGTCTTTCCTGTGAGTTCAGTGGTCTGCATCCCCCCGGCAAACATCGGATTTTTCTCGTGATGGCCTTTCAGGGCCTTCATGAGGGTGCTTCGTTGCCGGGAGTCGCAATGGGCATTGACAAACAGTGTCGTTTGGGGGCTTTCGTACACCAGGAATCCTGCGTTTCCGGCATCTTTCTCTTTCAGGATATCTTTGGGCAGCACATGGAGCCGTTCGGCCAGTTCCTCCGGAGTCATGGGGACGAACTCCTTTTTGAGCTCGAGGTGGATCAGTTCCCGCAGGCTGTGTGCCCCCAGGATGCCCCGGCTCAGCCGCTCAAGCTCTTCCACCAGTGCAGCGGTCCGTTTACGGTGGTGCAACGGGTTGGTGTCAATGATGATACCTCCGCCCAGGGTGGTATCTTCAGCAGTATTTCTGAGGATGAAACGGTCTTTGCTGCAAAGGATGGCCGGCTTGCCAAGGTGGATCTGCGCAAATGCCTCCTCTCCTCCCGGCAGGGTATCGCAGTTCAACAGGTGAATTCTCGCCTGGCATTCGTAGGTTCCTGCGATGAAAACAGCATTGGACCATACAGGCAGCGCTGTCCTGCCTTCGAATAGTTTCACGGTGGCATCGATGAGGATGCCTGGCTCCAGGGGCTTGCTGCACAGGATCATCCCGCGGGCAAACTCCTCACGCCGGAG
Organism: Bacteroidales bacterium; assembly: GCA_046496455.1. GTDB lineage: Bacteria > Bacteroidota > Bacteroidia > Bacteroidales > SKPS01 > SKPS01. Next base: position 2,880 of record JAWOGX010000206.1, read on the forward strand.
ACCGGTCAGGTTGATGGCTGCCCTGTCGCCGGCAACCACCTCCCGGGCAGGGCGATGGTGCCTCTCCAGCGAGCGCACCTTAAGCTTCGGCCCATCACCCGGAAGCAGGTAAATCTCGTCGCCCGCATTCAGCCTTCCGTTGATCACCGTGCCGGTCACGACGCTCCCAAACCCTTTCACGGAAAAGATCCTGTCGATGAACATCCTGAACATCAGGCCCGGCTCCTTTGCCTGAAGCGAAGATGCCACCTCTGCCAGAGCTGCCAGGAGCGTATCTTTTCCAAAGCCTGTCACCGATGATACACGCACTACCGGAGAACCTTCCAATGGCGTCTCTTCCAGAAAACCGGCCACTTCAGCCTCAGCCATCTCCAGCAACTCTTCATCCACAAGGTCTGAGCGGGTAAGGGCGACAACCCCTTTGCCGATCCCCAGCGAGGTGATGATCTGCAGGTGTTCACGCGTCTGGGGCATGATGCCGCTGTCAGCCGCAATCACCAGGAGCACCATATCGATGCCGCTCGCCCCTCCGATCATCGTGCTGATGAAATCCTTGTGCCCCGGCACGTCAATGATACCCGCCGTATCACCTCCAGGCAGCTCCAGCGAGGCAAACCCAAGGTTGATGGTGATGCCCCGCTGCTTCTCCTCCTTGTGGGTGTCGCAATCGGTTCCCGTAAGCATCTTCACCAGCGATGTCTTGCCGTGGTCAATATGTCCGGCTGTTCCGATGATCAGGTGCTTATCCATTATAGTCCGGTTGAAATCATTTGGATGACTTTTTGCGCGCTGTTATGCAGTTTGGGATTTCTTCGACATTACTGCAAGATGGCTTTGTATGATCGTTTCCGCGGCAGCTTCCAGCTCTGTATCTTCCAGTGTCAGTACATCGAACACCAGGCTCCCCTGCCGCAGGACACCCAGCAGGGGCAGAGGATGTGTCAGCAGTTCCCGGTACATGTTGCCGGCGTATGACATCCTTTCTTTGTTGGTTTTTCCAACGGTGAGCATCACGCCATAGCTTGCTATGGCGGTTTCGGGGAATGATCCGCCACCCACCTGTCCGGAAGACTCAATGATTTCGCATGGGATCCCTTTTTCCCTGATGCTTTGGCAAAGAATTTCTGCTCTCCTGTGCAATTCCGTTTTCTCCCTGAGGACAGCCCGGAAGACAGGATTCTCCTGCCGCAGCTTTTCGGGGTTTATGTACCATTTACAGGCCTGTTCAAGCAGGGCAAGGGTGGTTTTGCTTACCCGCAGCGCCCTGAGCATGGGCTCTTTGGAAAGCTTTTCGATCAGCCTCTTCCGTCCGGCGATAATCCCCGCCTGTGGACCTCCGAACAGCTTGTCGCCGCTGAAGCACACCAGGTCGGCGCCGGCTGCCAGTGCCTCCTGCGCGGTGGGCTCTCCGGCCAGTGCAGTGATCCCGGGTTGCCTTATCATCCCGGACCCCAGGTCGTACAGCACCGGCACCCTGTGCCTCTTTCCAAGGGCCGCGAGTTCCGCCAGGGTTGCCTCCCCGGTGAACCCTTTCACGGTGTAGTTCGAGGTGTGGGCCTTGAAAAGGAGGGCGGTATCTTTATGCATCACCCGCTCATAATCGCCGATCCGGGTCTTGTTGGTCGTGCCCACCTCTACCATCCGGCAGTCGGAGGCAGCCATGATCTCGGGGATGCGGAACGAGCCTCCGATCTCTATCAGCTCCCCCCTCGACACCACAACATCGCGATCCTTTGCGAAGGTTCGCAGGATGAGCATCACGGCGGCTGCCGCATTGTTCACCACCAGCACCTCCTCGGCACCCGTGATGTACCTGAGCATCTTCCGGGCGTGTACGTTCCGGCTGCCACGCTTCCCCGTGTCCAGATCAAGCTCGAGGTTGCTGTATCCCTCCAGTATCCCGAAGGCACCCTCCAGCATCCCACGGCTGAACGGCGAGCGGCCAAGGTTGGTGTGGAGAATGATGCCGGTGGCATTCAACACACGTTTCAAATGACCGCCGGTGAGCTCTCCGGCGAGGGTGGCAGCAGATGCGATAAGGGTTTCGGGAGGTGGGACGGGGGTGGATGCGATGCTCCTGCGTGCGTCTGACAGGGTCTGACGGATGCACCAGGTCATCAGCTCCCTGCCAAACCGGAGTATCCATGGTGCCATCCCCGGTGAAGAGAGCAGCTTGTCAACGGCCGGAAGGCTTTTGTAAGCCCCGTTGTTTTCACTCATAAACGATTCAAGGTCTTTTTCATAGCAATAATGCTGCAGAGAGAGCAGGAATCGAACCTGCCACAGCCGGTTTTATCCGTCTGTTTCCGGTTTTGAAGACCGGATGAAACACCAGTTCCGTTCTCTCTATTCATGCAGGGACATCGGCATCCCCGGCAAACAAAAATAGGCAAAGATCAGCAGGAACAATGATGACTTGAAAAAAAAGCAAACAATTTTCGCATCGTATTAAACTTCTGTGTATTTTGCAACTCAAATAGTACTGAAACGATTTTGCCAGAGATCTCAAAATCCTCAATATGAAAAAAAAGTTACTGAATGTCATTGTGTTAGCAACAGGGAGCCTTCTTCTCCTGCTTGGTTCATGCGCGAAAGAAGAAGAGGGGAGTCCACCTGTGACTGATGTTGACGGGAACAGCTACAATACTGTGGTGATTGGCACACAGACCTGGATGGCTGAAAACCTGCGCACTTCGAAGTTTAGCGACGGGACCGACATCCCGCCCTTCCCACCGCCACTCACCGGCACCTGAGGCCAGGTACTAACCGCCGGACACGGGTGGTACGATGAAAACGAGAACCATAAGGCCACTTATGGCACACTCTACAACTATGTTGCAGTCTCTTCCGGAAAGCTTTGCCCGGAAGGATGGAGGGTCCCTTCTGACGAAGACTGGAAGACCCTTGAGAAATTCCTGGGCATGAGCGCAGATGACGCCAACGCCAAAACATGGCGTGGTACCGATCAGGGTGCCCAGCTTAAGAACACCTCAGGATGGGGGTCGGGAAATGGTACAAACACGACCGGGTTTACGGCATTGCCGGGAGGTTTCCGTACCTACAACGAGTCCTTCATAGGCCTGGGCGACGATGGTTATTGGTGGGCATCAAGTCCCGAAGGGTCCGATATGGCCTGGATCAGGGGTATGTCAACCGCATTTCCCCAGATGTACCGGGATATCTTTAACCAGGCATCCGGGCTGGCCGTCCGCTGTATCAAGAACTAGAGCGTCCTTGTAAGAACGCAGATGGCGCAGATTTACTTGTGAATCTCAGCGTCCTTGTTCCCTCAGTGGTAAAAGAAAATCACGCAAACCTATGAGCCTCAAAGGCGCAGCACCGGTAGTATTACTGAAATCTCTCAACGCTCGACTCCAAATTCTGCAATCTGCCCTTCCCTTCGACAGGCTCAGGGTAAACTTTCCCAGGGACCGGCAATCTATAAAAAGAGGTATATTATGGCCTTTCAGATGGTTGGCTAAAGGTCAGATCGCCCACTGTCGACGGGGATCTGAGGGGATTGACGTTGTTTGTAGTCATTGACCCTGTAAGCAAGGGCTACAGAAATGCCGGGGTACTCCGGAACCCAGGTCACCAGCGATGACGCACCCTCTTCTTTGTATGAAAACCGATAGATCATGGTATGAAACAGGTCGGTTGCCTGGAGCGTGACTGAAAGTTTTTGCTGCAGGAAATCCTGTCTGACGCTGAGGTTCAGTCCGTACATGGCCTGACGGATGGAATTTCCCTCCTGGGCAGGGCCGAAATACTGAAAGGATGCCTGGATCCGGGTGGATCTTTTGTAGGTATAGTTAAGGATTGCCCTGGCCTGCATGGTATTCAGGTTCCCGGGCACCACGCCGTTGTTCACAATGCGACTCACCCTCTCGTGGTAAAAATTCAGAGAACCATTGAATGAGATGGATTTCAGCAAACGCAGGTTGGACCCAAGTTCTATACCTGCGTATTCACTGTGTGGAATATTGTCATATCCCATAATCAGGGTGGGTGGTTGGGTCATGTCCAGGGTGCGTACAATGGCATCTTCATGCCGCCGGTAATAAAGGGTAGCATTGAAGACTTGCTTGCCCACATATTTCAGATAGTTTATTTCAATGTTATTGATCAATTCTGGTTTGAGGTCAGGGTTCCCGGTCTGAATGGTATAGCCGTCATACATGAAAGGATTGGGAGTTAGCGACCAGTCGGTAGGGTAGGAGATACGGCGGTTGCAACTGAGCTGCAACTGCGATTTGCCAGCCTGTCCGTAGCTGATATGGAATGAAGGAAACCAGTAGGTGTGCCCGAAACGGTTCTCTCCCTGGATGTTCGGAAGGGTAAACGTTCGGTAGTAGTGTTCCGTGCGAAGTCCTCCCATGAAATTAAATGCTTTGAATACCCCGCTCAGGGTGCCATACGCAGCATATTTGGTTTGTTTGAAGATGTGGTCGCCTGAGTAAAGGCTGTCGAGAATCCATTCCCTGGTGTATGGATCCATGTTTTTGGTTGCATAGATGCATTCGGTGGGTTTGTATGTTTGATGGAATCCCGTTTCCATTGTGAGTTTTTTCCACTTCTTTACATAATCTATCTTCACCTGGATGTCATCCTGGTTGTTATCCTCTTCGTAGCTCCTGGAGGATAAAAGCATCTGTTCATCCCACTGGATGGTGCTAATGTATTGTTGGGTATAGTTATCGTTAAGTCCGTCCCACTGACTTCTTGTCAGATTTATTTCAATGTATTGTCCGTTGGTATCCAGGTCTTTATGTATTTGCAAGCCATAATTTCGCGGAAGACCGTTCAGGATGAAATCGTCGTTGCTTAGCGAATATGAGGGGAGTGTGGCGGAAGGAGGAATATCCCTGTAGAGGATCAGTGTCTTTCGCTGAAAACCAAACCAGGATATGTCAGCCCAGGGGCTGATTTTAAGCGTGGAGGAGGGGGTCCAGTCGGCAGTTGCCCTGAAGAATGCCCCATCCCGTTTCCGGCGTATGCGGTGATCCCCTTCTACCATCCACGATGATTCTTCATTCTCAAACTCTCTTTCGGAAGTCATTACAGGGTAACCATAATTCAGGTAAGCTCCGGCAGCGACATTGAGGGACAAATGCTTCCGGTTCAGGTTGAAAGCCCCGTCTAAGTTGTATTTGTCATACGTAGCCAGCCTGAGATTTGCCATCCCTGAAGTATTGGCCCCACGATTCCTCTTTAAGATCACATGGATGATCCCTGCGGAGCCTTCAGCATCATAACGTGCAGAAGGACTTGTGATGATTTCTATCCGGTCGACCTGGGATGAGGGGATCTGCTGAAGTGCCTCACCGGCAGAGATCATGACGTTTTTCCCATCCACCATGAGCAAAAAGTTCCCGCTTCCCCTCAGAAAAACCTCGTTGTCCTGGTTTACTGTCACCGATGGGCTGTTCTGCAACAGTGAAACCGCAGTGCCTGATCCTCCATCCATAACATTTGAGGCGTTGATCACCTGTTTGTCGAGATGAAAGGTGAGCGCCCCGGGATGCCCTTCCACCTTTACGGCATTCAGCAAAGTCTGATCAGGTTGCATTACAATGCACCCCAGATCCCGGTTACCCCTCTTCTCATCGATGTTGATTCCAGCTACGATAACAGGCTTGTATCCATGATATCTGACCACAAGGTAGTATTGGCCGGGCATGAGGTCATTTAACCTGAATAAGCCGTCGAGGCCGGTGATGGTGCCCGAAGTTAAGACCGAATCCTTTGCCGAGAAGAGGATCACACTGGCATACTCGAGACCCTGGCCGGTGACAGTGTCCGTCACCCTGCCAACCAGTGAAGCCGTTACTTCTGTTTCACAGCTTAGCTTTTCGCCGGCAATGGCGGACCAGGAGCAAAAGATGGTTATGACAGTCAGGGTGAATGCGATGATGGATTTCATGGCGAAAGGATTGGGATCATAGATTTTCATGCCCCAAAGATGTATCAGCCATGAAACCCAGGCAACTTTTTTATACCATCCGGGTGTTTTTGGGGACACGGAACCCAATATAAGGGATAAATCCCCTTGTCGATGAAT
>JAWOGX010000227.1:0-13297 GCA_046496455.1 Bacteroidales bacterium
CACCGTCGACCGCAAAGTGTACCGGTTTGCATCCATAAGCGGCATGGCCGAAGCAGCCCGGTTTATAACAGATAACATAAAAAAGATCAATGGATATCATTTTATTGAGGTGATGGCATGCCCGGGAGGTTGTGTCAACGGTGGAGGTCAACCTATCAGTAAGGAGTTGCAAAGCTACCGTCAGCGACAAAAACAGATGGTGGAACTTGCTGATCGGAATTCCCTTACAGCCTGTTACCGAAACCGCACCAGTGATGATCTGGTCATTGAAATTCAGAAAAGCGGCAAATCACTTGAGTCACTCATCCATACGACCTACTATCCCAGAAAAGTGAAATAACCATGGCAAGGAAACAACCGATCACACAACTTGTATTTACGGAGAAAGATCTTTGCCGGGTCTGTTACTCCTGTGTCAGGTCATGCCCTGCCAAGGCGATCCGCATCTATGCCGGCCAGGCTGAAGTAATCAATGAGCGGTGTATTGGTTGCGGCAACTGCACCAGGGTCTGCAGCCAGGGAGCAAAAACCTTTCTCTCATCCGTTACGGAAGTTGAAGAACTACTTCAGGGGAAAGGGATTAAAACTGCCATCATTGCACCCAGCTTTCCCGCTGAATTCACCGAATTCGAAAATCACGAAGTGCTGGTGGGAATGATAAGGGCACTTGGATTTGATTATGTGATGGAAGTAGCTTTCGGTGCCGACATCGTTACTGCTGCGTACGCTGATCTTTTTGGCTCCAGTACAGACTTCTCCTACATCGCAGCAAACTGCCCTGCAATCGTCCATTATATCCGGCAATACCATCCTGACCTCATCGAACATATCGCCAAAATTGCTTCACCCGCTGTTGTAACAGCACGCGTTGCACGCCAGATCACCGGCGAAGGGACGCAGGTGGTATTTATCGGGCCATGCATTGCAAAAAAGACTGAATCGCTTGAGCTCAATGAAGTGCTAACCTTCACCGAACTGCGTCGCATTTTTGCCCGGCATGAAATCCGCCCCGAGGAAGTTATACCAACCCCCTTTGACCCACCCCAGGGGGGACGCGGGGCCATTTTCGCCATCAGTCGTGGAATGATCCAGACCGGGGAACTCCCCGATGACGCCATCAGGGGGAACATTGTGGTTGCCGAAGGCAAGAACAACTATCCGGAAGCTCTCGAAGAGTTCGAGAAAGGGCTTTTACACGGGCAACATCTCGAACTGCTGGCCTGTGAAGGGTGCATCATGGGACCCGGGAACAGCAGCACCGACAAACCCTATTCCCGCAGGAACAGCATCCGCAGGTACCTCCACAGCAAACTCCACGGTTTCGATGAGAAAGCGTGGAAAGAGGCTATGAGCACCTACAGCACAATCGACATCTCGCAGCAATACAACCCCAATGACCAACGCCTTCCGATGCCCTCCCCGGAAGAGGTAACCAGAGTCTTGCTCAGACTTGGAAAAAACGACCCGAAAGACCACCTGAACTGTGGCGCTTGCGGTTATGAAACCTGTGAGGAGCACGCAATCGCCATTATCGAAGGGCTTGCCGAAGGGGAAATGTGCCTGCCCTACACCATCGAACAACTCCACAGATCGATCAATGAACTCGATATCTCCAACTCCAAACTGGCATCGGCACAACAAGCACTCAAGCAAAGCGAGAAACTGGCAAGCATGGGTCAGCTTTCCGCCGGAATCGCCCATGAACTCAATAACCCTTTGGGGGTTGTGATGATGTACAGCAACATTCTTCTCGATGAGTGTGATGAGGATGACCCACTCCGGGCAGACCTACAGCTCATCGTGGATCAGGCTGAACGGTGTAAAAGGATCGTGGGTGGATTGCTCAATTTCGCCAGAAAAAGCCAGGTGGTCTGGGATGATGTGAATGCTGCTGAATTGATCCACAGTTCCATCAATGCGGTTGTCGTACCACCGGAAGTTAAAATGGTGTTCAACCCACCACAAAAAAGCATCAGGTTTCAGGTCGATTCTGAACAATTGATGCAGGTGCTCACCAACCTTTACAAAAATGCCATTGAGGCTATGATCAACGGAGGAACCATCACCATAGGGCTGACAGAACAGCAAGGGATGGCGGTTATCAGCATCGCTGATACCGGTACCGGAATTTCAAAATCGAATCAGGAAAAAATCTTTGAACCCTTCTTCACGACCAAGGAGATCGGAAAAGGGACAGGGCTGGGACTGGCGACAGCATACGGGATTATCAAAATGCACAAAGGGAAGATTATGGTTGAATCGAATGATGATCCGGCTCAGGGCCCCACAGGTACCACTTTCCTGATTGAACTACCGAAAGAACGTTCCAACTAATTGTTACATGTCATGAATACAAGAAATATAACCATTTTAGTGGCAGATGACGATGCAGATTACCTCTACCAGATGAGGATCATGCTCGAAAATGCCGGGTTCAAAGTGATCGCAACCGCCAGCCAGTCACAGGCAGAGGAGATCATAGATTCGGTAAGACCCGATCTGGCCATCCTTGATCTGATGATGGAAAAGGATGACAGCGGGTTCATCCTGGCATACAAAATCAAAAAAAAATACCCTGATGTGCCTGTAATTCTGGCAACCGCTGTTTCACAGGAGACCGGGATCTCATTTGGCCTGGACGCCGAGGAGGATCATTCATGGATAAAAGCAGACCTCTACCTGGAAAAAGGGATACGGCATGACCAATTGCTGATGGCCATTGAAAAATTATTAAAACGATGAATACACTTAAAATACTGGTAGTTGACGATGAACCGGGGATCCGTTCAGGTGTAGCCCGCATTTTATCCAAATTCACAGTAGATTATCCATTTATGGACGAACAGATTCGCTTTGAGGTGCTCGAAGCAGAAACCGGCGAAGCGGGTCTTGAGATCATCGATAGGGAGCATATTGATGTGGTCCTGCTCGACAACAAATTGCCAGGAATTCAAGGCATTGACTTGCTTAAACTGATCAAGCAGAAACAGCCCGATACCCTGATCACGATGATCACCTCCCATGCATCCCTGGATGTTGCGATCAAAGCTACCTCTATCGGGGCATACGATTTCGTGCCTAAACCATTCACACCACAGGAACTGAAATCATCCCTCGAAAACATCACCAAACATCTCTTCCTCAAGAGAATGACCAGCAAACTGCAGAAAGAAGGCAAACAGATCCGATTCCAGTTCCTGCAGGTGCTTTCCCACGAACTCAAAGCACCGATCAACGCCATTGAAGGTTATATGAATATGTTGCTGAACAAACAGTTTGGTGATCACATCGACAATTATACAGAGATTACCCAGAGATCAGTTGATCGACTCAGGGGGATGAGAAGCCTGATCATGGATCTGCTTGACCTGACAAGGTTTGAAACCGGGAAAAACCCATCCGCACCGCAGGAGATTGATATCAAAGCGCTTGCACTCTCTGCTATCGATCTTCATAAACCTTACGCCATACAAAAGGATGTAAACATCACACTTCATATGGATTGTGACATCTGCATCCATGGTATCCCGGATGAACTTGAGATCATTTTCAATAACCTGATTTCCAATGCTGTAAAATATAATAAACAGGGTGGAAAGGTAGATATCCACATCCAGTGCGATGGATCCGATGTAACGATGATATTTCAGGATACAGGCATCGGCATTGCAGAGGAGGAGATGAAAAATCTTTTCAGGGAATTCTTCAGGGTTAAAAATGAGGAAACAAAAGGGATCCAGGGTTCCGGTCTCGGATTGTCCATCGTCAGGAAGATCGTTGACATCTATCACGGAACCATACATGTCAGCAGCAAAGCAGGACAAGGAAGCACCTTCACCATCAAACTGCCCCATCCTTCCATAAAACATAACAACTAAAAACACATCAGGATGACCAGAAATCTGCCCGAAAAAACCATCGAAAGGCTTAGTCAGTACCGGCGTGTATTGCTGGGCTGCCTTCAGCAGGGGAAATACAACATCTACTCCCACGAACTCGCCAGTCTGCTCCACCTCAATCCTGTTCAGGTCAGGCGGGATATCATGCTCATAGGGCATAGCGGCACGCTCAGGAAAGGTTATGATGTGAAAAAACTGAGTGACATGATCGGGGAGATCATCGACTGCAAAGAGAGCCAGAAAGTAGCAGTAGTGGGTGTTGGTAACCTCGGAAGAGCCATTATGGCGTATTTCCAGGGCAAGAGAACAAAGTTGGTCATTGCCGCGGCCTTCGACAGCGATCCGAATAAAGTGAACCGTGTTATCGCCGGGATCCGTTGTTACCATATCAGCGAACTGGAGGAAGTCATCAGGAAAGAACATATCACCATTGGGGTGATTACGGTGCCTCCGGAGCATGCAGCAGCAACAGCTGAAAAACTTGTAATGGCTGGGATAAAAGGAATCCTGAATTACACTCCGGTAGCGCTGAATGTTGAACCCCACGCATATCTTGAAGAGTATGATATGATTACATCAATTGAAAAGGTAGCTTTCTTTGTAAAAAATAAAGGGTAGTTCTATGATTGCAGAATGCAGATTGCAAAAACTTTTAAATTTTAACTCTTAACTTAAATAATGATAGTACATTACGGACTTGAGGAGCCGGTAGATATAGGGCGGAGCGTGGTTACCACCGGAACATTTGACGGAGTGCATATCGGGCATCAGGTCATCATCAGTAGAATCAATGAGTTAGCCAGGGAGGTCGACGGGGAAAGTGTGCTGATCACCTTTCATCCTCATCCCCGGAAGGTGCTCTATCCCGACACGCTCGGGAAGGAGATCAGAATGATCAACACCCAGCGGGAAAAGATCGCCATGCTGGAAACGACCGGCCTGGACCATCTGATCATCATGCCTTTTACCAAAGAGTTTGCACACACCTCCAGTGAGTCATTCATCCGTGATATCCTGCACAAAAAGTTACATATCAGGAAAAGTGTGGTGGGGTTCAACCACTTTTTCGGCTTCAACAAGGAGGGGAATTACAATCAACTCGCAGCATTGGGGGAAGAACTTAATTTTGAGGTGGAGGAAATCCCTGAACAGGACATTCAGAACGAAACAGTCAGCAGCACCAAGATCAGGAAGGCCATTACCGAAGGGAATATTCAGCGGGCCAATGCCTACCTGAACCACATACTGATGATGATGGGGGAATTGTCTGTGAATGATGATCATCAACTTTTACCGGGGGACATCAATTCCTGGGTAGTAAGTGCCGAAGAGCCTGAAAAACTGCTTCCGCCCAGCGGCATTTACGCTGTCAGGATCAGGCAGGGTGAACAAAACCTGAAAGCGATCGGGGTGCGCAACGATGAAATCCACGGTGAAGGCAGTATGCTTATAATCCCGGTGGAAGCAGGACAACCGGTGACTGGACGGATTGCAACCATCCTGTTCTACAAACAACTTATCAACGGCCTTCAAACCAGGGGCAACCAGTATGCAGGCCAGGTTAGGTTAGCGGTTGAAGAGGCTGACGAACTGATCTACTGATGAATCATGACCCATCCAACCCTTATGCAACCCGTTGACATCACAATTACGCTGCTTGGTACCGGCACCTCAACCGGGGTACCTGTGCTGGCATGCGACTGTGATATCTGCTCCTCCGACGATCCGCGCGATAAACGGATGCGTACCTCTGCCATGATCACCATGAAAGGGCGCAACTATGTGATCGACTCAGGACCCGATTTCAGGACCCAGCTGATCCGTGAGAAGGTGACCGATATGGATGCCATCCTGTTTACCCACGCCCACCGCGATCATATTGCCGGCCTCGATGATGTGAGGGCATTCAATTATGTACTTAATAAATCCATCGACATCTACGCTTCCGAAGAGGTCGAAAAGTCCATCCGATCCGAATTCCCTTATATCTTCAGGGATGATGGCTATTTCGGGCGTCCCAGGATCGAAATCCACACCATCACCAACACTCCGTTCATACTGAATGGAGTGACTGTGACTCCAATATTGGTAAAACACCACCTGATGGATGTTTTCGGTTACAGAATCGGAGATCTCTGTTACATCACCGATGCTTCATTCATTGCCGGGGAGGAAGAGGAAAAACTTGCCGGATGCAAGGTGCTTATCGTGAATGCACTGAGAAAATCCAGGCATATTTCTCACTTCTCAACAGATGAAGCATTTCAACTGATCGAAAGGGTAAAACCGGAACTGGCAGTGATCACGCACATGAGTCATTTCATCGGGAAATTTGCTGATCTTGAAAAAATCTTCCCGCCAGGAGTTATACCCGGATACGATGGCATGAAGATCCGGATCGAGTCAGGCGGAGTTTCAATCTTATCTCCGATGTGGTAATTTCTTACCTTTGCAGTAAGAACTATTCCGCTTCCGGGTTTGTTTAATAATCCCATTAATATTCATTTCTATCATGATATTCAATCCTGAAAAGTGTGCAATTCCTGATGAACGGATGAAGCCGTTCATTGATCCTGATGAGCTCTGGAATCACCTTAATGAGAACAAGGCTACCCCTGAACGCGTCAGGGAAATCATTGCCAAGGCGGTAGGCAAGGAAAGACTCACCCTGGCCGAGACAGCAATCCTGATCAACGCCGATGATCCTGAACTGATCGAAGAGATCAAACAGGGGGCCCGAACACTCAAAGAGAGGGTCTACGGCAACCGTATAGTTCTTTTTGCTCCGCTTTATATCGGCAATAAATGCATTAACAATTGCAGTTACTGCGGTTTCAGGGCATCCAATAAATCGGCAAAACGCATGACTCTCAGCGACGGAGAAATCGTCAAAGAAGTGGAAGCACTTGAGGATAACGGACAAAAACGTCTGATCCTGGTGTATGGTGAGCACCCTGACTACAGCCCTGAATACATAGCGCATACCGTCAGGCTGGTTTACAGTGTGAAGAAAGGGCCGGGCGAGATCCGGCGTGTAAACATCAATGCTGCCCCACTTGAAATTGAAGGATTCCGCACCGTGAAGGAAGCCGGAATCGGCACCTACCAGGTGTTCCAGGAAACATATCACCCCGAAGCATACAAATGGTATCACCTTGGTGGGAAGAAAAAGGACTACGAATATCGACTTACATCCCTTGACAGGGCACAGGAAGCTGGCATAGACGATGTTGGCATCGGTGCACTTTTCGGGCTTTACGACTGGCGCTTCGAGGTGATGGGGCTGGTGCGCCACGCGAATCATTTCGAAGCCTGCTATGGTGTCGGCCCCCATACCATTTCATTTCCCCGTATCCAGGCCGCAAGCATGCTGAATATGGACGGAAAATATCTTGTGAATGATGATGAATTTGTGCGATTGATTGCCATCCTGAGATTGGCGGTGCCCTATACCGGATTAATCCTGACAGCGCGTGAGACTGCCAGGGTAAGAAAAGAGGTGATGAGGTTCGGAGTATCGCAGATTGATGGAGGTACCAAACTGGAGATTGGAAGCTACTCTGATTCAAAAAACCAGGACCAGGACCTCAACAAGGAACAATTCAAGGTGAACGACGATCGGTCACTGAATGAAATCATGGATGAACTTATCGATGAAAAGTATCTGCCTTCTTTCTGCACTGCATGCTACAGGTTGAACCGCACCGGTGAACATTTCATGGAATTCTCGGTACCCGGATTTATCAAACGTTTCTGCACCCCAAATGCTATCCTCACCCTGGCCGAATACCTCGAGGATTATGCACCGGAAGAAACGGCCAGAAAAGGGTGGAATGCCATTGAAGAGAATCTGGCAGAACTCGATAACAGCAAACAGGTGCTGGATATCCGCAACCGGCTGGATCGAATCAAAAACGGAGAGCGGGACCTCTATTATTAACCTAAAAATCAACAGGCCCGATGAAAAACCTAAAGATACTGGGCGTATTTATTCTCGATCGCATCAAGGAGTCGCAGGCAACCCAAAAGATCCTCAGCAAATACAACCACCTCATCAAGGCAAGGCTGGGTTTCCACGAACTTCACGAAGGGGCCTGTTCAAGGCAGGCATTTATCATCCTGCATCTTCAGGGTGATCCTGCTGATTGGAAAACCTTTGAAGACGAGCTCCGCGCAATTGGTGGAATTCAGTTACAGGAAATGCTGTTTCAGTATTAAAATAAAGAAATCATGGAATCAATCCGAATCATAGGCATCAAGGTGACCCCCGAGGTACCGGACGCCACCCAGATACAGTCGATCCTGACCATGTACGGCAACATCATCCGCACCCGGCTTGGGCTCAATGAAGAAGTGGATGAAAAAGGGAACCGCTATGGAATCATTTTACTTGAGTTGTCGGGTGACCCTGAGCAGTTTGAAATACTGCAGAGAAGGCTCGAAAGGATTGAAGGGATAGTATTGAAGCAAATGGAGTTTTAATTTCTCCCTTGCCGGAGGCTTCAGCTTCCGGCTATACCAGCTTTACTGAATTATTGACAAAAAAACGGCAGTGACATTATGTCACCTTTGGATCCTGTTATCTGTCATATTTTCAGTATTCTGGGCTGAAATCTTGACTGGCAAATGATTTGACTGAGTGCTCATAGTAGAAAATATAGATAATAATGAGCAATAATAAATACCAGGCTTTAGGGCTTTATGCCCGCAATCTGAATGATCTGGCAGCGTCGGCAAAACTGGACCCTGTAATTGGTCGTGATGAGGAGATCCGGAGAATACTGCAGATCCTCTCGCGCCGCACGAAAAACAACCCAATCCTGATTGGTGAGCCAGGTGTGGGCAAAACGGCCATTGCCGAGGGTATCGCCCACCGGATTATCAGCGGTGATGTGCCGGAAAACCTAAAAACACGAAAAGTGTTTTCACTGGATATGGGATCCCTGATTGCAGGGGCAAAATACAAAGGGGAGTTCGAAGAAAGGCTGAAGGCAGTAATCAAAGAGGTGATTGAATCCGATGGAGAAGTGATTCTGTTTATTGATGAAATCCACACGCTGGTAGGAGCCGGTGCAGGCGAAGGGGCGATGGATGCAGCCAACATCCTGAAGCCGGCGCTGGCAAGGGGGGAACTGCGTGCCATAGGAGCAACAACCCTGAAAGAGTACCAGAAATATTTTGAAAAGGACAAGGCACTTGAGCGCCGGTTCCAGCTGGTTCTGGTGGATGAACCTTCACCTGAGGATGCCATTTCAATCCTCAGGGGATTGAAAGAACGCTATGAAAGCCATCACCAGGTCAGAATCCGTGATGAAGCTGTCATAGCAGCCGTTGAACTTTCACACCGCTATATCAGTGAACGGTATCTGCCGGATAAGGCGATTGACCTGCTGGATGAGGCAGCAGCAAAGCTTCGGATGGAGATCAACTCCATGCCCGAGGAGCTGGATGAGGCAGAACGTAAGATCAAGCAGTTGGAAATTGAGCGGGAAGCCATCAAACGTGAAAAGGATGAGAAAAAGCTGATCGTCCTGAATGAAGAACTTTCACAGATCCGATTGGCACGTGACCAGCTGAAAGGTAAGTGGCAGCAGGAAAAGGAAGTAGTGGAGGATATCCAGCAGCGGAAGCGAAATATCGAACAGTTGAAGATTGAAGCAGAGAGGGCAGAGAGGACAGGGGATTATGGAAAGGTTGCTGAAATTCGCTATGGACGTATTAAGGAGAATGAGACGGCTCTGGAAAAACTGAAGGAGAAGCTGGCCTCCGTCCAGAATGATCATCCGATGATCAATGAGGAGGTGGGGAGAGAGGAGATAGCTGAAGTGGTATCCCGTTGGACAGGCATTCCTGTGCGGAAGATGCTGGAAGGGGAGCGTCATAAATTGCTGCATCTTGAAGAGGAGTTGCACAAACGTGTAGTGGGACAGGAAGAAGCCATTGCGGCCCTGGCAGATGCCATTCGCAGGAGCAGGGCTGGGCTGCAGGAGAAAAACAAACCCGTTGGTTCATTTATCTTCCTGGGTACCACCGGTGTTGGCAAGACTGAGCTGGCCAGGGCACTTGCAGAGTATCTTTTTAACGATGAGCGGGCGATGGTGAGGATTGATATGTCGGAATACCAGGAAAAGCATACTGTATCCCGGCTGATTGGAGCACCGCCGGGATACATCGGTTATGATGAAGGGGGGCAACTGACGGAGGCAGTCCGCCGTAAGCCCTATTCAGTAATCCTGCTTGACGAAATCGAGAAGGCACACAGTGATGTGTTCAACATCCTGCTCCAGGTGCTGGATGATGGCAGGCTCACCGATAACAAAGGGCGCACTGCCGACTTCAGGAATACCATCATCGTAATGACCAGCAATCTGGGCTCCAGCCTTATCCAGTCTCGCCTCGACAGCCTGACAGACGGAAATCGGGAAAAGGTGCTGGAAGAATCAAGAACAGAGGTATTCGGATTGCTTCGACAAACCCTGAGACCTGAGTTCCTGAACCGGATCGATGAGATCATCATGTTCACACCACTCACGGAAGGTGAAATCCGCCAAATTGTTGTGATGCAGATCGAAAGGGTCAATCAACTGATGAAAGAGAGTGGCATCAGCCTCCACCCTACCCAGGATGCCATTGACCTGATCGCCCGGCTGGGCTACGATCCACAGTTTGGTGCCCGCCCTGTAAAACGACTGATTCAGCGAGACCTTCTCAATGAAATCTCCAGGCGCATTCTTGCCGGAGATATCCCTGAAGGAACCCCGGTGATCATTGATGTTGAAAATGATACTTTTTTATTTAAAACTGTTGATAAAATCATCTCTTAAGAGGGATAAAAAAGCAGTCCGGTAAGGGAATTTTCGCTATCTTTGCATACCATCTGTTTATAAAGCTAACATATTGATAATGAGCGAAAAAGAAAAACTGGCAAGAAATTATACTGCGGAAAACATCCAGGTACTTGAGGGGCTCGAAGCGGTACGCAAACGCCCAGCCATGTACATTGGTGACATCAGCTCAAAAGGGCTGCACCACCTTGTGAACGAGGTGGTGGATAACTCCATTGATGAGGCATTAGCCGGACATTGCGACCAGATTGATGTTGTGGTACATACAGACAATTCTGTGAGTGTATCCGACAACGGACGTGGTATCCCTGTGGATATGCACGAGAAGGAGAAGCGTTCAGCCCTTGAAGTGGTTATGACGGTACTGCATGCAGGCGGGAAGTTCGACAAAGGATCCTACAAGGTTTCCGGTGGGTTACACGGTGTAGGGGTAAGTTGTGTCAACGCCCTTTCCATTCATCTGAAAGCTGTTGTTCACCGCGACGGGAAAGAATATCAGCAAGAATACAGACAAGGGAAACCGCTATACAGTGTGAAGGAAATCGGTCCGTCTTCAAAACGTGGTACGATAGTTACATTTCGCCCCGATGAATCGATTTTCCAGGTAACTGAATACAACTATGATATTCTGGCAACTCGCCTGCGGGAACTTGCCTATCTCAACAAAGGCATTACGATAACCCTCCTTGACGAGAGGGTGCAGGATGAAACCGGCAACTTCAAAGGTGAAACATTCCTGTCTGAGAGGGGACTGGTTGATTTCATCGAATACCTTGACAATAACCGTGAAGCGCTGATCCCGGAGACCATCTATGTGGAAGGGGAAAGAGGCGGAGTACCGGTAGAAGTAGCCATGCGTTACAACACTTCTTTCACGGAAAACCTCCACTCTTATGTCAATAACATCAACACCATTGAGGGGGGAACGCACCTCAGCGGCTTTCGCCGTGCTCTTACACGCACACTGAAGAATTACGCCGAGAAGGAAGGGATGCTCGCCAAACTGAAGTTCGACATCAACGGGGACGATTTCAGGGAGGGGCTCACGACCATTATCAGCATAAAAGTACAGGAACCACAGTTCGAAGGGCAGACCAAAACCAAGCTCGGCAACTCGGATGTGATGGGCCTGGTGGATACCATTGTGAGTGAAAAGCTTTCCTATTATCTCGAAGAACATCCGAAAGAGGCCAGGATGATCGTTAATAAAGTGATTCTTGCGGCCACTGCCCGACATGCGGCAAGAAAAGCCCGTGAACTTGTGCAGCGCAAGAATGTGCTTACCGGAGGCGGGTTGCCGGGAAAACTGGCCGACTGTTCTGAAAAAGATCCTGAAAAGTGCGAGATTTACCTTGTTGAGGGTGATTCTGCAGGGGGAACAGCCAAGCAAGGGCGCGACAGGACCTTTCAGGCCATCCTTCCGCTCAGGGGGAAAATCCTCAATGTGGAAAAGGCAATGCCCCACAAAATCTTTGAGAGCGAAGAGATCAAAAACATCTTTACAGCCCTGGGTATCAGTATTGGCACCGAAGAAGACAGCAAAGCGCTCAATCTCATAAACCTCAGATACCACAAGGTGATCATCATGACCGATGCTGACGTGGACGGTTCACATATCGCGACGCTGATCCTTACCTTCTTCTTCCGATACATGAAAGAGCTTATTGAAAGAGGATACGTGTACATTGCCACCCCTCCGCTCTACCTTCTTCGTAAGGGAAAAACAGAAAGGTATTGCTGGAATGATGAAGAGCGCGATGCATTTATCAGGGAGGTTTCCGCTGACGGATCAGGCAGCGATAAAGGGGTTCATATCCAGCGGTATAAAGGTCTCGGTGAAATGAACGCTGAACAACTCTGGAACACCACTATGGACCCTGTGTTCCGCACACTGCGACAGGTGGAAATAGAAAACGCGGCCGAAGCCGACCGCGTCTTCTCCATGCTGATGGGCGATGAGGTGCCCCCACGCCGTGAATTCATCGAACAGAACGCTACCTACGCGAATATTGATGCCTGAACCAGTGTAGGACAACGCATGCGTTGTCCTACACGCATGCGTTGTCCTACAATTCCCCCAGGTACCTTTCAGCCTCGATGGCTGCCATGCATCCGGTTCCGGCTGCGGTGATAGCCTGGCGGTAGATTTTATCCTGCACATCACCGGCTGCAAATACTCCCGGAATGTTGGTGGCCGTTGAATCGGGTCTGGTGATCAGGTAACCCATTTCATCCATGTCGAGGATCCCCTGGAACAATTCCGTGTTGGGTTTATGACCTATTGCCACGAAGAAGCCCTCGATATCCAGACGATGCTCCTCACCTGTCTGCACATTTTGCACAATAACCCCATCAACAACCTTTTCCCCAACAATCTCCTTCGGAACACTATTCCAAACCATTTCAATATTGGGGGTTTTCATCACCCTGTGCTGCATCGCTTTGGAAGCCCGCAACTCATCACGGCGGTGAATGAGGTACACCTTCTCGCAAAGGTTGGAGAGATAGGAAGCCTCTTCAGCGGCGGTATCTCCCCCCCCTACAACGGCCACT
>JAWOGX010000211.1:0-6396 GCA_046496455.1 Bacteroidales bacterium
GGTTGCAAGAGTTCGTCAGCACAGCAACGTGCCGATTGTATTGATGGGTTATTACAATCCGGTATTCTGCTATGGGCCTGAACGATTCGCCCGCGAGGCGGCAACTGCCGGCGTCGACGGTTTGCTGCTGGTTGATCTGCCTCCTGAAGAGGCGGAGGAATTGCATCCGTTTCTCATAAATTCCGGAATCGACCTGATTACCGGGGCTGGTCTACGTTGCATCCGCGCATCACGGCAATATGGTATGAGAGGAGCTGGAGCGGGACTACTGCGAGGATCGGGACGAGCATCTCCTCCGTCTCCGGCACTTCGATGATATAATCGGCCATCTCTTTCACCGCTTTATCCCCTTTGGTGACCACAGCGATGATCACTCCGTTGCGGGCCTTCACCTCCTGGATATTGGAAATCACCTTTTCATAGGTACCCTTGTTGGTTGCGATAACCACCACAGGCATCTGACTATCTATCAAGGCAATGGGACCGTGTTTCATCTCTGCTGCCGGGTACCCCTCCGCATGGATGTAACTGATCTCTTTCAGCTTGAGAGCCCCTTCAAGTGCTACCGGGAAGTTATAGCCACGGCCAAGATAAAGGAAATTGTGGGCATCCCTGAATTTTTCAGCGATGCTGATCACCACTTCATTAGTGGTAAGGGCCTCCTCAATTTTTTCAGGAAGGGATTCAAGTTCATTCAAAATCTGCTGGTACCTCGATTTGCTCAGTGTCCCCTTGCGGGAAGCAATCATCAGGGCCATCAGGGTGAGGATGGTGACCTGTGCGGTGAAAGCCTTCGTGCTGGCCACCCCGATTTCGGGACCGGCGTGGGTAAAGGAACCCCCATGGGTTGCCCTGGCAATGGTGGAACCCACCACATTGCAAATCCCCAGGATGGTGGCCCCTTTCGATTTTGCGAGTTCGATGGCAGCCAGGGTGTCGGCGGTTTCTCCTGACTGGGAGATGGCGATCACAATATCATCTTCATAGATCACCGGATTCCTGTACCTGAATTCTGATGCGTACTCCACTTCAACAGGGATGCGGGTAAGATCTTCAAACAGGTACTCACCCACCAGGCAGGCATGCCAGGAGGTGCCGCATGCCACCATCACGATTCTTTTGGCAGCCACCAGCTTCTGTTCAAAGTCAATGACCCCACCAAGGGTCACTACGCCGGCTTTGGCATTCAGGCGGCCACGCATACTGTCGCGCACCGACCTTGGCTGCTCATAAATCTCTTTGAGCATGAAATGGTCGAAACCCTCCTTGGCAAGGGCGCTCAGGTTCATCTCCAGCTCCTGGACATACGGGGTTTTCGCCTCGTTATGCGTTGTGAATATCTCCAGGTCTGCACCCCTGCGGAGCACAGCCACCTCTTCGTCGTTCATGTAAACCACATGGGTTGTATGTTCTACGATCGGGGTGGCATCCGATGCAATGAAAAACTCGTCATCCCCGATCCCGATCACCATAGGGCTCCCCTTTTTGGCTGCAACGAGCAAATCGGGATCCTCTTCAGACAGGATCACAATGGCGTATGCTCCCACCACCTGGTTCAGGGCGATACGTACCGCCTCCGGAAGGTCCACCTTTTCATTGGTGCGGATATCTTCAATAAGATTCCCAAGCACTTCTGTATCCGTCTGACTGTAAAACTTATAACCTCTTTTGGTAAGTTCCTCTTTCAGGGCTGCATAATTTTCGATGATGCCATTGTGGATGATCGTCAGCTCTTTCCGGAAAGAGAAATGGGGATGGGCATTGACATCTGATGGTTCGCCATGGGTGGCCCAGCGGGTATGGGCAATCCCTATGTTGCCAGCTATATTTTTACCTGTAACAAATTGCTCCAGGTCAGCCACCTTCCCCTTGCATTTGTACAGATTGATGCCGTTGTTGTGAAGAGCGATCCCGGCACTGTCGTAGCCGCGGTATTCAAGGCGGTAGAGCCCGTTGATGAGTATTGGGTATGCCTGTTTAGGCCCGATATAGGCAACAATTCCACACATAGTGAGATAAGATTAAGGTTTGGCGTAAACAATTTCGAGTCGCAGGTTTTTCTCTGATGCTGTGTTTCCGAGCACTGCAACGCGGTTTGCCAGCACTGAAGATCCGGACACCAGCAGGACAAGCCCGTGGTTTTCAAACTTACCGTTGAGCAGGTCCTGCATATAACGGGTAACCCTGAACCGGTATTCAGACCTGGTGGCATCCCAGGAACCTCCCTGGAACTGGTCCCCTTCAAGAAAATCGGAGATGAACACATTCTTCCCCTCATCGGAGATACGTGCAATGGCAAGTTTTGCCGGTTCCTTAAAGGTGGCGGCGGTGATGTCGGCCGGATCAACTTTTACCACAAGCTCGGCCCTGCCGATGGCCACGGCACCATCCTTTTTCAGTGACTCCGCGTGAGGGAGCTTAACCCGGATTTTGACCCCCGCCATCGCCTGCAGATAAAGCCGCGGGTTTATGCCAAGGGTATCCTGGTTTAAAAGCGGAAGCTCGGCATGCTGATAACCCGCATGGTCGAAATGACTGAACTTCGCACACTGGTCATTGATGATAAACGGGTACACCAGCGTATCGAGGCTGTTGTGATAATAGAGGGTAACCCTTGAGAGATCAGCGTTCATGTTGAAATAGGCGATGCTCCCTTCGCCTGTTGCCGTCTTTTCTTCAACAGTGATAAAGAGCCCCTTGAAAAAAGTTCTGAACGCATCGTTGCTGGCAAGGTTGGCGCCACCCGATTCGGCCAGGAGGCGTTGCATCAGGGTTCCCCCGAGGTTCACTTTCAAGAGCGGCTGCACTTTTTTTCCATCCAGTTCAACACTGTCTTTGGGGTTAAAAGTCACCACCTGGTCGAAGAGCAACTCCCCCAACGGGAGGGTCATATTGGAATAGTAGACAGAATCGTTTGAAAACACGGCTGCCTGATCAATTTCGTATATTTTCAGGCGGTGTGAGGCAAGCGAGTCGCCGTAGTATCCGTTGTATTGCAGGGTCAGCACCAGCGAGTCGCCCACGGGATTGGTGCCGAAACTCACATTGTTGGTGGAGAGCAGTGCCTGGGTATAGATTCCCGAGGTGACACGTCCGAAGACCGGGTCAGCATAGCTTCCCAGGAGATTCAGGAAAACGCCACTTGTTTGAATGGAATCTTCAATGACACTGTAGGCAATGACAGTACTGGTATCATTATAACCAAACCCGAACCTGTCGCCGGGAAGGTCGATGAGATCAAGGCCAAGCTCATCGTCTTTTTTGCACGATTGAAACAGGGTGATCAGGAGAAGGAACACAAGCAGGGAACGCAAGGAAATCCTCATGGTGATGAATTGACTTAAGGGTGATTACGTAGTGATGGGCTCGGCAGACAGCAGATTTTCGTAGAACTCATCGTAAGCATCAACGTATTTGTCGGTAGGTTGGTATTCAAGATATGGTTTTCCTGAGTTGGTCAGGTACTCCATCACCCTGGGGTCGATCTGCGGGCTGCCCAGGATCAGGGCATCGCTG
Organism: Bacteroidales bacterium; assembly: GCA_046496455.1. Taxonomy (GTDB): domain Bacteria; phylum Bacteroidota; class Bacteroidia; order Bacteroidales; family SKPS01; genus SKPS01. The sequence continues at coordinate 3,517 of JAWOGX010000211.1, forward strand.
AGGTCAATGATCCCCTGCATCATTCCAAGGTAATTATTCGAGGGAAAAACTTTCAGTTTCTCTTTTCCAATGCCTTCCATATCCATTTTCTGTTTAAAGTTTTCAGAAAAGTCTTCGGTAAAGGCATCGTCGTAGATGGAATAGATCACTTTGGCATCGGAGAAGATCGGGTTTTCGCGGTAGGCGGTTTTTACATAGAAAGGGACCAATCCGGAAAGCCATCCGTGGCAATGGATCACCGACGGGGCCCAGCCCAGTTTCTTCACGGTTTCGATCACCCCACGTGCATAGAACACGGCACGCTCATCGTTATCATCGAAGAAATGGCCGTTTTTATCCCGCAGAATATGTTTTCGATGGAAATAGTCTTCATTATCAATGAAATAAATCTGCATCCTTGCAGACTGGATGGAGGCTACCTTAATAATCAGGGGATGATCCGCATCACTGATAACGAGATTCATTCCTGATAAGCGGATCACTTCGTGGAGCTGGTTTCTGCGTTCGTTGATCACTCCGTAGCGCGGCATGAAAGTTCTGATTTCTTTTCCTTTTTCCTGAATTCCCTGTGGTAAATGGCGTCCGATCAGTCCAAGATGGCTCTCTTTGAGGTAAGGGGTGATCTCTGTCGTTACAAATAATACCCTTACTTTTTCTTTTACAGTCATGTTCAATGGTTTAAAGCGTTTGCAAAGGTAAACATTTTTTACCAATTAAACGCAGGGAGTGTTAGCTTTGCGCCACACAGGAACCTGGATGAGACGCTATGACCGGACATAATACTACAAATCAAACCAAAAAAGATGAAAACAATATATACCACAGCGGAACTGCAAACCTGGCGTGAGGAACAGCGACTGTCCGGAATAGAGTTGGGGTTTGTACCCACAATGGGGGCTCTGCACCAGGGGCATATGTCGCTGGTTGAAATGAGCGTGGCAGAAAACGGCATGACAGCATGTTCAATATTTGTAAATCCGATCCAGTTCAACAATCCTGAAGATCTGAAACGATATCCCCGGATGCCTGAGAAAGACCTGAAAATGCTTGAATCTGCGGGATGCGATATGGTGTTTCTTCCTTCTGTGGAGGAGATGTACCCCGAACCGGTTGCCAGGGTTTACGATTTCGGGCATCTCGACAAGGTCATGGAAGGGGCATTCAGACCGGGACACTTCAACGGGGTGGCTGTGGTCGTGCATCGTCTCTTTGAACTGGTTGATCCTGACAGGGCTTACTTTGGTTTGAAAGATTATCAGCAACTGATGATCATCCGTGAGATGGTGAAACAGGAGGGGCACCGTGTGGAGGTGACCGGTTGCCCAATTATCCGTGAAGCGGACGGCCTGGCGATGAGTTCCAGGAACCTGAGGCTGACACCTGAACAGCGTGCTGTCGCTCCGGAAATCCATGCAGCACTTCAGTATGCCGCCGGAAACTATCAGAAGCATGGCACGGAGGAATTGAAAACCCTCCTCAACAGCAAGCTGGCCGCTATCCCCGGTGCCAGGCCGGAATATGTGGAAATGGCAGATGCAGAAACCCTGTTGCCGGTCAGTCACTGGGAGGCCAACCGCTCCTGTATCCTTTGCGTGGCGGTATATCTGGGTGATATCAGGCTGATCGACAATATTATCCTTTACTAGGTGATCTGCGATCCATGCCATTTTTTTTGTAATTTTGCAACCCGTTCCATAGCAGTGCAGTGGCATCAGATGAATACAAACGACAGCCTTAAGAACTATTCAGATTATGCATATCGAAATACTAAAATCCAAGATACACAGAGGGACCGTTAAGGCATCCAATCTTCATTACATTGGGTCAATCACCATTGATGAAGATCTGATGGATGCTGCCAACCTCATTGAAAATGAGCGGGTCCATATTTACAACATCAACAATGGGGAGCGGTTTGAAACTTATGTGATCAAGGGGGATCGGGGCAGCGGCATCATAGGGATCAACGGGGCAGCAGCCCGTAAAGTTGCCGTGGGTGACCTGGTGATCATCGTTTCGTATGCTTCGATGGATTTCGAAGAAGCGAAACTCTTCAAACCCAACATCATTTTCCCCGACACCAACAACAAACTCTGATGAGCCTGAGCCCCAGGATCACAAGCCTTATTAAATTCCTGCTTTTCCTTGGGATTGGTGTGCTGATTACCTGGCTTTCGCTGAAGGATCTTACCGATGAGCACCGCAGTCAACTGATGCGATCGTTCAGGGAAGCTGATTATGTCTGGGTTGCCCTGGTGATCGTGATCGGTATCATAAGCCACATCCTGAGGGCACTGCGCTGGAACATGCTTCTGGAGCCTGTGGGAGGGGCACCCCCCTTGAAACATACATTCCTGGCAGTAATGATCGGCTATTTTGCCAATATGGCATTTCCGCGCCTGGGTGAGGTGACCCGCTGCGGTGTGCTTGCCACGACCGACAAAATACCGGTCAACAAGTCGTTCGGCACCGTGATTACAGAACGGGGCCTCGACCTGCTGATCTTTGTCCTCCTTTTTCTTGCACTCATCTCCACCCAATACCGTCTCCTGATCGATTACCTGGACGAAAAGATTTTCCCCGGGCTGAAAGAAAAGGTCTATTCTGCCGGTTCCAGCTACATCTTTTACCTGGTGCTGCTGGTCGGGGTACTCGCCTTTCTCGGCCTTATTCTGATGATCCGCAATGCCAGGCCTGAACACAAGTTCAGGCATAAGGTCAAACACACCGTAACCGGATTCTGGAAGGGCCTGATATCGATCCGGTATATCAGGATGCCCTGGCTGTTTGTAGCCTACAGCCTGCTGATCTGGGGGTGCTATTTTCTGATGACTTACCTGTGCTTCAGGGCATTACCAGAGACAACCCACCTGGGCCCGA
>JAWOGX010000279.1:0-10663 GCA_046496455.1 Bacteroidales bacterium
TGCAAGACCCCGACATGCGCCGGGTTTTGTCACTTTTCACAGGCATATTCTCCCTGTTCCACTCCAGCATACCACCGGCGAGGTTGGCGATATTGTCATACCCTTTTTCCATGAGCAGCAAAACCGCTTCACGGCTTTTCAATCCGGCGGCATCAGCAAGGATCACAGGTTGATTGGCGGGAATCCGGTCAAAATGTGCAGACAATTCACTCAAAGGGCAATAGAAGAGGTTCCGGACATCGAATGTATGCAGAAATGAGTGGTAATTTTCACGCACATCAATCAGCAACGCCCCTTCCAGGCATGCCTGATGGGCCTGAACCGGCGTGAGATTATACACCCCATGGCTCCGGAAACCAGCTCCGGGAAAATACTTTTCTGTCATGGTACATTGATTTCATTTTAACAGCCCGCAGAACCCTTTGTTTGGTCCAGATTTCAAACAGGATCGAACGCTCCTGGCTATTTCAGCCCTTCATTGATCTTTGCCACAAACTCTTTCTCGACGGTATCCTTATCAATGCTGCGCGAATACTTCTGCACCAGATCCGTCAGGTTAATCACTTTCTCGCTCTTCCTCTTCTTGACTACCATGACTACCGTCTGGCTCTTTGCATTGTGTTTTTCGACCAGTGCTTTGTTTGCTTCGTCAGAAAGCCTGACTTCTGTGAAAACCACTTTCTCTTTTGCAAAGTTCTTCTCCACGATGGCTTTTACATCTTTCTCAAGGGCATCACATGCTTTAGCTTTGCAACAGGCAAGATTTGCCTTGAAATAAATCACCTCGGCTTTTTGAGCAACCGCAGCAAGCCCAGTAAATAGGATAATAGAAATTAAAATCAGTAATTTTTTCATGGTGAAATTGATTAGTGTATTATTCTATCATTACTGTAATTATAATTTTGATTTTCAATCTATTCCGAAATATTCCTTCATTATTTTCCTGGCGATTTTCCAGTTCTCCCGGTTGATGCAGTACTTGATGAACGGGGGCTCAATCTCCCCCTGGATCAGTCCGGCGAACTTGAGTTCCTTGAGATGCTGCGAAAGGGCCGAACGGCCTATCGGCAGCTCATCCACCAGGTCTCCGCTATAGCAACAGGCATTCCTTTCCGAGAGTTTTTTCAGGATGTATGCCCTCACCGGATGGCTCAACGCTTTGGCAATCTGTGCCACCCGGATCACATCCTCGTCGAGTTCCACTTTCTGTTTAGCCATTGATTGCTCTCTCTATCAGATTTTTAACATCATTTTTTGATGGGACGCCCCCTTTGAATACTACTTTTTCATTGATCACCAGTGCCGGCGTTGCCAGGATATTGTACTGGATGATTTCAACAATATCTTCCACTTTTGTCACAGAGGCTTCAAATCCGTTCTCTTCGACAACTTCACGGGTGATTTTCTCAAGGGTTTTGCACTTTGCACAACCGGGGCCAAGGACTTTGATGGATACTGACATGGTTCTATGAAGTTAAATGTTTAGAGTTTAGAGGGTTTAGCTGTTTAGTTGTCTAGTTGTTTAGTTGTTTGGTTGTTTATGATGATTTGGTTTGTTTCATCATTTCGCAAAGTAACGAAATATTTTAATTCACACCTCAAATTATCTTAAGCTCCGCAGGAGCGCAAGCTTTGGTGAATGCTCCGGGATCTTGCCACCAAGGTTACGCTGCGATGCAGCTTTAAAATTAACATTGGATCGATCTGATACAAAGATTGCGCTGCTACGCAGCTTTATGATTACCGTTGAATTTCTCCTGCAAAGCTTTCGCTGCTAAGCAGCTTAGCGGACTTTATATGCTGACTGTTCAATCTTTCTTCCTGTACCCCACCGGATTGTTCAGCATCAGGTGTTGGGAAGGTTTCAGCCCCATCAGGGTATGCAGATTCTGCGTTTCCATAACAGCCCTGATCCTCGTCTCCAGGCCCACAGCAGCACAATACAGCGAAATATTCTGTGACACAATCCCCGCATCCATCGCTGCCCGTATCAGCTTTGTAGAGTCGTTGCCATGATTAAACCTTGAAATATCAGAGACCATGATCACGAAGACAGGCGCGTCAGCCGTCCATGCCTGCCTGGAAGCAATCAGCCCCCGGTGGTCGCCGGATACTACCGGTTCGAGTGAATGGTTTTTGTGGTTATACCTGTATATCCCCTGTTTCAGGCAAACATACAGATCAATATCCTGCGCATTGACCGCAGAAGCCGCGGTTCTTTTCCCCGACTCTGGCCTGTTGATCCCGTTGGCAGCCCACAGCAAAGCTGACAACTCCTGACTTGTGATCATCGTGGTGTCAAATCCGGTTGCCGACGCCCGTACCTGCAGGGCCCCCATCACCGTTTTCCCCTGACTGAAATCCACACTGTCGAGCATAATTGTTTGCCCCTGCAAAAACAGGGCAGCTAATACCATGTATATCAGCAAATAAAATTTCTTCATCATCATTATTTTCTTTAATTTTTGATGATCAAAGATAAAAATTGCTCCATATCTTTGCGCCATGATAAGCCACGAAGTCATTTTCTTTACCGTATTCGTCATTGCCATCGTCGGCATCCTCCTCTTTGACCTGCTCTTTATCGGCAGGAAGAGCCATATCATCAGCTTTAAGGAAGCCTTCTTCTGGACGATTGTCTGGATTGCCCTCTCCCTGGGGTTTTATTTCCTGCTCAGGTACTGGGGCGACTGGCTGCATGACCTGAAAACCATCGAAGACATTCAGCATAAAATTGTTCAGTACAAGCACCCGATCAAAATTGATGGGTTATCCTTTGAGCAGGCACTGCAGGTGTACCGCAACAACCTTTCGCTTGAATATCTCACCGGCTACCTGATCGAAAAAGCCCTGAGCGTTGACAACATTTTCGTGATGATCATGATCTTCACTGCTTTCAATGTCAGGGAGAAATATTACAAACGGGTACTGTTCTGGGGTATCCTGGGGGCAGTCGTCATGCGCTTCATTTTCATCTTTCTCAGCGCCGCGCTGATACAGCGGTTTGAATGGATCCTCTACCTCTTCGGTCTGTTCCTGGTTTTTACAGGAGCGAAAATGTTCCTTTCCCGGAACAAACATAGCACCATTGACGTGCAGCACCACCCGGTAGTCCGGTTCTCCTCGAAATACTTCAGGGTCTTTCCAAGATATGTTGGTTCCAGGTTTTTCCTGAGAATCAATCATCACACCTATATCACACCGCTCTTCATCGTGCTGCTGGTGATCGAATTTATGGATGTGATCTTCGCCGTGGATTCCATTCCGGCCATTTTCTCCATCACCAAGGATCCCTATCTGGTCTTCTTCTCAAATATCTTCGCCATCATCGGGCTTCGTGCCCTGTTCTTCATGATCATCCATGTGATCAATAAATTCTACCTCCTCAAAGGGGGCCTCGCTATCCTGCTGGTGTTTATCGGGATTAAAATGCTTATCCATCACTGGCTCGATCACCTCGGCTTCACCACAATCCACTCCCTTTATGTCGTTTTGGGAATTATCACCTTCAGCATCGTGGGGTCACTGGTCTTCCCCAAAAAAGAAAAAGGGCAACTCTCCCTCGATCTGTAAACTTCTGAACCTCCTCAACCTTCTAAATCTCCTCAACCTTCTCAACCTCCTCAACAGCCGCGCCGCAGGCGTGGCGCTAAACTTCCTCAATTTCCTCAACAAAAAAAACTACCTTTGAAACGCATATCCCCAAAAACACCACATCATGCGTTTCATCAAAGTGCTCCGCCAGCTGTGCCTTGGCACCGGTTCAATCCTTCTTCTGACCATTGCCCCCACTGACTCCCCTGCGCAGAGTTCCGGCGCAACAGGGCTGTACGATAAGCTATGGAGTGAAGCTGACTCCATGATGGAGACAGGGATGCCACAGTCGGCACTGAAAATTGTTGAAGAGATCTATGCTGATGCATTGCAAAAAGAGAACAACCCGGAGGTAATCAGGGCTGTTATTTACAGGATCAGCATCAACAGCTCATTTCAGGAAGACATCACCGGCAGGAGCCTTGAAGAGGCGAAAAAGGAGCTTGCCCAGGCAAAGGATCCCGCAGTGAAGGCATTGCTGGAGTCCATGATGGCAGAGATCTACCTTGCCTATTACAGGAGCAATTCCTGGCTCTTCTACGACCGGGAAGCCACTTCGGGGTATGACGAGCCCGATTTCAGGCTTTGGGGCCTCAACCGGCTTGCTGCTGAAATCATGGAGCACTACAACCGTTCACTCTCTGAACCCGGGATGCTGCAGTCGGTGGATCTGATTGCCTACAACAACATCCTTCACCACAGCCCGGTATCCAAAATCTACCGCCCTACCCTTTACGACTTCCTGGCACACCGGGCACTCTCCTTCTACTCATCAACCCTCGCAGGGTTAAGCAGGCCTGCCGAACAGTTCCAGCTTGACAATCCGGTGTATCTCGGCGCCAACGAGCCCTTCATCAAACTTGATATCAGCACCGGCGACACGATGTCGCTGCTATACCATGCAATAACGCTTTACCAGGACCTTACCCGTTTTCATATGCCCGATGGTGACCCACGGGCACTCCTCGAACTCACCCTCGCCAGGTTGAAATTCGTGCAGAAAAATGCCGCAAACACATTCAATGCAGGGGATCTGTATCTTGCCCAACTGGAGAAGTTATCGGATCAGTTCAGCAACCACTACTCCTATCCCCTGATCCGCCACCATGTGGCAGAAGTATTTTACGGGGAGGATTGGGAGCCCTCCGGTATGGCTGAAGACCCGAACCGTTGGAACAACCGTAAAGCACTGGGAATATGCCGGGAGGCGGTTGAAAGATACCCTGCCGGCGAAGGGGCGGATGATTGCCGGCAATTGATGGCTCAGATCGAAGCGACATCCCTGACGGTCATGGTGCCACTGGTACATAATCCCGGTGATCCGTTGCTCTATTCAACTGATTATAAAAATATTAAATCGATATATTACCGGATCATCAGGGTTGAACCTTCCCGATTCCTGGAGATGAAACAAAAGGACCGTGAAGAGTTCGTGACCTGGATCACGGGTCAGAAAGCGCTGTTTTCCTGGCAGATCGAAACAAAAGATCCGGGCGACTACAGAGCGCACAGGTTTGAATATGGCACCCCCCAGCTCCAGAGCGGATATTATGTGATGCTCGCTGCATCGGATCCGGCTTTTTCCCCGGTAGAGCATCACCTTGCCATCGCAGATTTCCAGGTAAGCAGTATTGCCCTGCTCAGCCGCACCAACCCGGATGGCAGTGTCACCCTCTATCTTCATAACAGGAAAACCGGAACCCCTCTACCCGGGATACGCGTCATCGCAAAATATATGAAATGGGATTTTGCCGCCCGGAAATATACTGAGGCTCTTTTCGGGGAATACTCTTCAGACAGGGAAGGGATGACAACGATAAAGCCGGTGTCCAGGGATAAGGAACGTATGGACGGCTACCTGAACTTCCTCCTGATCACCCCGAAAGGGGACTCACTGGACCACAGAGGTGGCATCTATGTTTACCCCAGCCGTGAGCAGGAGGAGAAAGTAACCCATCAGACCTGGTTTTTCCTTGACAGGGCGATCTACAGACCGGGTCAGACACTCTATTTTAAAGGGATCACCATCCGGAAAGAGGGGAAGGAGCTGAAAGCGGTTGCCGGGCAGAAGACCTTCGTCAAACTGCTGGACAATCATGGCAAGGTATTATCCACGCTTCAACTGGTTACCAATGAGTTCGGGAGTTTTCAGGGGAGTTTTGTTTTACCGTCATCAGGGTTATTGGGTCAAATGGGGCTGCAGGTTGAACACGGGAGTTGCATCTTCCTGGTTGAAGAGTATAAACGCCCCAAGTTTGCCGTGAAAATGCTCCCGATAAAAGGGACTTATACCCCCGGTGACGAAGTGACCGTTGAGGGGAGGGCCGAAGCTTTTGCCGGTTTTAACCTTACAGATGCCAAAGTCACCTGGCGTGTGACACGGGGTGTGCAATACCCCTACAGCAGAAGTTTTGGCAGAGGGTATTACCCCTGGTACCGGAGCGATGAAGTGGAAATCGCACAGGGTATTGGCACCACAGATGCCGATGGTGTTTTCCGGATCCGGTTCAATGCTCTACCCGACCCCAAAATATCCCGGGAGAAAAACCCGGTGTTCCTTTTCACCATTTATGCTGATGTGACAGATCTGAACGGAGAGACCCACAGTGCATCGTCTATCGTAAAAGTGGGCTACACCATGGTGATACTCTCCGCAGAAGTTCCGGCGGAGGTTCAGGGTGATAGCCTGCCAACCTTTCCCATAAAAGCCCTGAACCTTAACGGTGAGCCCGTTCAGACTAAAGGCACCTGGACACTGTACCGGGTTGAGCCTCAAAAAGCAGTCACCCGTGAACGCATCTTCCCCGAACCTGACACCTGGCTGATGGAAGAAGCGGCATTCAGGCGATTGTTCCCGCATGACATGTTCCGTTCAGAGGAAGATCGTGTCTCACGAAGAATTCCGGTGTCATCCGGCGCATTCAACACAGATTCAGACAGTGATATTTCACCCATTCAGTCACTTAAAGCATTCCTTGTAGGCCGATACGAACTGATCCTTGAAACAAAGGACCAGGCTGGCAATATTGTGAAAGATACATCCTCGTTCATCCTGTTCCTGGCCGGAGACAAATCCGTTCCCGAACCCGTACCTTTCAGGGTTAAGGTGCTGAACAACACTGCTGAACCCGGGGAAACGGTCACCATTCTTGTTGGCTCATCTGAAAAAACAACCCTGAGATACACCCTGGAACTGAACGGTAAGATCCTGGAAGAGCGCTGGATTGAACTGAAAGGGAGACAGCATAAGATTTTGATTCCGATCGCGGAGGAACACAGGGGCGGACTGGCGGTGAGGTTCACGGGGGTTTATCTGAACCGCCCTTTCAGACAAACTGAAATCCTCAACATTCCGTGGTCAAACAAAGAACTGGACATCAGCTTCTCCTCGTTCAGGGATAAACTGCAGCCGGGTGAGGAAGAGGAGTACAGGATCACGGTGAAAGGTCCGGGCGGGGAGCAGGTGCTGGCTGAGCTGCTTGCGGGGATGTACGACCTCTCGCTGGACCAGTTTGCGGTGAACCGCTGGGAAATATCACCATACCCGCAGAACAGGGCCGAACTCTCATTTGCATCCCATGGGTTCGGTGCACGAAGCGCAGAGCACTACGGCAGAATCACCTACCGGATGTTCAGGTCCCGCTCCATCATGTATGACCAGCTCAACTGGTTTGGGTTCAATCTGATCCATGGATACATCCGTGGGGGCAGGCAAAGGCAGTTTTACCCCGGCATGGTGGATGAGGCAGAAGCCCCTGAAGGAACCTATATGATGAACTACTCCGTGCCGATGATTGCAGCCCGGGGGGTGGCGGATGAAAGCTCCGGAGGGCATATCATAAACAAGATGAAAACCGTTGCCGACAGTGAGGAAATCCTTTTGGAGGAAGACGGCAGTCTATCCCAGGCAGAGGTACCCCCCCCGGCTAAAGCACGCACCAACTTCAACGAGACCGCATTCTTCTATCCGCAACTCAAAACCGATGATAAGGGCAATGTGGTGTTCAGTTACAGGGTTCCGGAATCCCTTACCGCATGGAAACTGATGTTGCTGGCGCACACCCCGGACCTGAAATCAGCCATTGTGGAAAAGCAACTCGTCACGCAGAAAGAGCTGATGGTGATCCCGAATGCCCCAAGGTTTTTCAGGGAGGGCGACCGGATCTCCTTCACAGCAAAAGTGACAAACCTGAGTGATCAGGATCAGATGTGCACCGTGGTATTGAAGCTCACCAGCGGATTATCCGGCAAAGAGATGGACAATCCCTGCGGCAACCACACACCGGAAAAAGAGATCCTGGTCAGAGCAGGGCAGAGCGATGTGGTAACCTGGCAATTGAACATCCCGGAGCAGGCAGGGGCAATCACCTACAATGTGACCGCCACCTCAGAAAGGTGGTCTGATGGGGAAGAGATGACCATCCCCGTCCTCTCCAACAGGATGCTGGTAACAGAAAGCCTGCCCCTCTGGGTCACCGGCAAACAAACAAAAAGCTTCAGCATGGAGAAACTGCTGAAATCGGGCAGTTCAGCCACATTGAGGCACCACAAACTCACGCTGGAATACACCTCCAATCCTGCCTGGTACGCCATTCAGGCGTTACCCTACCTGATGGAATTCCCGTACGAGTGTTCAGAACAGCTATTCAGCCGCTTCTATGCCAACAGCATGGCGACGCATATTGCCAATTCAAGCCCGAAAATCAGACAGGTGTTTGAGGCCTGGAAGAGTCTCACCCCTGATGCACTGCTGTCGAACCTGGAAAAAAATCAGGAGCTCAAAGCGCTGCTGCTCGAAGAGACCCCCTGGCTGATGGCAGGACGGTCTGAGTCGGAGCGGAAACAAAGGGTAGCACTCCTGTTTGATCTGAACCGTATGGCCAATGAGATGGGCGTCACCCTGGAGAAATTGCGCGATCAGCAATCACCCAATGGCGGATGGCCCTGGTTCAAAGGTGGCCCCGACAGCTGGTACATAACCCAGCACATAGCCACGGGCCTGGGTAGGCTGAATGCACTCGGCATCACCAGCACAGAAGTGTGGCCCGATCTGGATGCGATTGCCTCCCGCGCTGTGGTATACCTCGACAAGAGGCTGGAAGAGCATTACAATCATCTGAAAAAAATATACAAGGACAATCCTGCTGAACTGGCAAAGAACCATCTCTCCCAGCTCACGGTGATGTACCTGTACACCCGAAGCTGGTACCTTAAGAGTCACACGCTGGAAGCTTCAACCACAGAGGCCTTCGACTGGCTTCAGCAGCAGGCAGTAAAATACTGGACCTCCCAGGATCTGATGTTGCAGGGCTACCTGGCCCTGGCGCTTCATCGCCTGGATAAGAAAGCCGTCGCTGTTCAAATCATGAAATCGATTAAGGAACGGAGCCTCTTCAGCGCAGAGATGGGGAGATACTGGCGCTCCAATCCCGGCTATTTCTGGTATGAGGCACCCATTGAAAGGCAGGCCATTCTCATCGAAGCATTCACCGAAGTGTCGGGTGACCTGAAGGCGGTGGAAGAGATGAAAGTGTGGCTGCTGAAGCAAAAGCAGACCCAGGACTGGAAGACGACAAAGGCCACGGCAGAAGCGTGCTACGCGCTGATGCTGCGTGGGACTGACTTGCTGGCATCGTCAGAAATGGCTCAGATCACCATAGGGGGTAACAAGGTGGATCCATACCGGGATGCCGCTTTGTCACCGGAAGCGGGAACAGGATACTTCAAGGTTTCCTGGGATGGTGCAGAAGTGACCCCTGCCATGGGCAATGTTACCGTCACCTCCGCCAACGAACTCGCTTCCTGGGGTGCGCTGTACTGGCAATACTTTGAGCAACTCGATAAAATCACACCCCACGAAACACCACTTCAGCTTAAAAAGCAGTTGTTTGTCGAAGAAAACACACCATCCGGCGTCGTTATTAAACCTTTGAAGGATAATCAACCCATAAAGGTTGGAGACAGGATCGTGGTACGGATTGAACTACGGGTTGACAGGGATATGGAGTATGTACACATGAAAGATATGCGGGCTTCGGCCTTTGAACCGCTGGCCACCACCTCTGGGTACCGCTGGCAGGGTGGTCTGGGTTACTACGAAAGTCCACGCGATGCTGCCGTCAATTTCTTCTTCGACTACCTCCGTAAAGGGACGTACCTCTTTGAATACAAACTCTTTGCTACCCATTCCGGTGACTTCTCCAACGGCATCACCACCATCCAGTGTATGTATGCCCCTGAATTCTCATCCCATTCGGAAGGAACAAGAGTTCTGATCAGCAATCAGTAGTTTGGGAAGCAAAGATCAGGCTATCGGACTGCCAAAGGTGACGGATTAAGAACCGGAGTGAATGTCGCAATTGGCTAAGCGTCAGGGTTTGAAACTTCTTCTGGCAACGCTTCATCTTCAGGATCCATAGCGGTAACAACCTGTTGTACACTCTCCATCAGGGACTTCTCATCCCTCCTCGATGTCATCAGGCCAACTGTCATAACAATGGCAGTGAGCAAAACAATCTGAATGACAAGTGATTGATTCACCTGTGTGATTTGTTGACCCGGATCAATGGATAGAAACAACAGGATCGTGATCAGTCCGCGTGGCGCCATAAAAAGCAACGGCCTCAATGGAAGTCGGGAAAGCTTCAGTTGGATGATCCGGAACAGATAGATCAGCATTACAATAGGGATCGCCCACAACAGTGTCTCCAGATTCAGGATTTCCCTTGTTTCAATCAAGAATCCGAAAATCAGGAAGAAAAGTGCCCGCACCAGAAAAGTTGCTTCATTGGTAAGTTCTTTAAATTTTTCCACTTCCCTGTCTAGCTCCTCCGGATAAAATTTCATAACCCAGGGGAAATGCTTCAATTCCACAAGATTCCCTATGAAAAGACCGAATATCAAAATAAATATAAGCGCAGGTAAATGCAATTCTTTGGATATTAAGTATATAAGGATAATCAGAATGATAATCGGAATGAACTTGACATGGTGTTCGATTTTCCTCAGCAAAGCGGCCAATCCTATTGTTGCCACAAAAGAGAGCAGAATCATAAAAAGGATCTGCAAA
>JAWOGX010000220.1:0-3075 GCA_046496455.1 Bacteroidales bacterium
ATTACACCGGGAAAATCCTCGGGTTAAAGCTTGCCGATGCTGTGGCATTCTCATCCCCTGAAGCGATCTTCCTCTTCGGGGGCATCACCCGCGCCGGGAACAATCTGTTCAACCCCGTGAAAAAATGGATGGAGCACTACATGCTCGAACTCTTCAGGAACAAGATCCCGCTCCTCCCCTCTGCTCTGCCCCAGGACAGTGCCGCGATCCTTGGGGCTTCAGCGCTTGTCTGGAAAGAGGCAGAGAGATTGCACGAGTGAGACTTTGAAATTATTTGGGATATAATAAAAAAATGTTGTATTATTGCAATACGCATTACAGTAACCATCATTGCGTAACAGCAAGGCCTGACTAATCCCATATGATAAATCATGAAATTCTATAACAGACTACCGGAAAAAGAACTTCTGCAATTGATCCAGAAGCGGTCTCTCACAGAATCACAAATGACCATTGTCACCGGGCGACGACGAATTGGCAAAACCACACTGATCAGGAATGCTTTCGAGAACCATCCGATGGTTTATCTGTTTGTGGCCAGAAAAAACGAAGTGCTGTTATGCCAGGAATTTGTTGAAATTATCATGACATCTTTAAAAACAGAGATGCATGGTGAATTCAGATCCTTCAACCAAATCTTTGCATTCCTGATGGAATTATCAGCGAGGGAACCTTTTACGCTCATCATTGATGAATTTCAGGAATTCCTGAACATTAACCCATCAGTATTTAGTGAAATGCAGAATACATGGGATCAGAAGAAGAGTAAAAGCAATCTGAATCTGCTACTCTGTGGATCTGTTTACTCACTGATGCAAAAGCTTTTCTTAAATGCCAGGGAACCACTCTTTGGTAGAGCCAACAACAGATTGCATATTAAACCATTCTCCACATACACGATTAAAGAAATTCTGGAGGATAACCATCCTGGATACACTAAGGATGACCTCCTGTCAGTATATATGCTTACAGGAGGTATTCCAAGATACCTGGAACTGCTTGTTTCTGCAAAAGCATTCACAATCAACAGCATCCTGGGCGAGGTCTTTTCACTTAATTCGTTTTATCTCGAGGAGGGGAAGAACCTCCTGATTGATGAGTTTGGCAAAGATTACGGGAACTATTTCAGCATTCTTTCCCTCATCGCTTCATCAAAAACATCCAGACAAGAGATTGAATCAATACTGGGCATCTCTACAGGTGGTTATCTTGATCGACTTGAAAACGAGTTTAGTATCATCAGCAAGTCGAGACCAGTCCTTGCAAAACCAGGCACCCGGTCTTTAAAATATCGGATTGACGATCCATTTCTCAGGTTTTGGTTCCGATATATATACAGAAATAAAAGCACGATTGAGACCGGCAACCTGGCATATGTGCGTGACATTGTGCAAAAAGATTATGAAAATTTCTGCGGCAAAGCCCTTGAATCCTGGTTTATTCAAAAGCTGACTGAGGAGCAAACATATTCAATCATCGGTACTTATTGGGAAAAGAAGAATCAAAATGAGATTGATATTGTAGCCATCAATGACATTGATCAGACTGTTATCATTGCAGAAATAAAACGAAATCCAAAAAAGATCAATCTAAAAACTCTCCAAAGCAAAGCTGCCGGACTTGTCAGCCAGTTACCCGGATATAGCATTATTTACAAAGGGTATTCATTAATCGACATGTAAATCCAAACAAAACAATCAAACAGCATGATAATCCGCATCAAGGTTCTACTCATTTCTGCGTTACTTGCAGCAATAAGCGTTCTCACATCCTGCAGTTCAACAGACCATTTCATCACCGACAAGAAATACCGGAAGCAGGTTCAGCGCGATTTTGAAGCGAGGGAGTTGCTGGCGTCACACAGGGCCTATCCTTTGTTCGGTGTGTTACAGTCGATTGATTTGACGACCAGGGAGCGTGAAGCGCTTCAGTTTCTTTATGCTTACATGCCGTTGGCCGATCTTGCGGAGTACGACGGAGCGTTCTATCTCAGGAACATTCGCCACAGCTTTATGGTGCAGGATTCCCTTCCCTGGGGCAAAACGATCCCTGAGGATATCTTTCGTCATTATGTGCTGCCTGTGAGGGTCAACAACGAGAGTCTCGATTCGGCGAGGTGGGTATTTTATCCTGAACTGGGGCCGAGAGTGAAGGATCTTACGCTGGAGCAGGCAGCCCTGGAGGTGAACCGGTGGTGCCACGAGAAGGTAACCTACAAAGGGACCGACGGGCGCACCTCTTCGCCGATGAACACGGTGAAGAATGCCTTTGGGCGTTGTGGCGAAGAGTCGGTATTGACCGTCGCGGCGCTTCGGAGTGTCGGGATTCCTGCTAGGCAGGTTTATGTTCCCCGGTGGGCGCACAGCGACGACAATCATGCATGGGTCGAAGTATGGGTTGATGGGGAATGGAAGTACATGGGCGCCTGCGAACCGGAACCGGTGCTCAACCGTGGATGGTTCACCGGTCCTTCCAAAAGGGCCATGCTGGTGCATACCCGCGTTTTTGGCAACTATCAGGGGAATGAAGAGGTCATCACACGTGAAAGCGATTATGCCATCATCAACTCAACGGCCATCTATGCCGATATCGCAAGGCCGGAGATAACCGTTCTGGGCGAAAACGGCATACCTGTAAGCGGTGCAAAGGTGGAATTCGGGCTGTACAACTATGCTGAATTTTACCCGATTGCAACCCAGATCACCGATGATCGCGGGAAATGTTCACTCTCCATCGGCAAGGGGGACATCCTCCTCCACGCTTCCGACGGCACGTCCTGTTCCTGGAGCAAACTGAACCTCCGCACAGACACCCTGGTCACACTCACACTCAAACCATGCAAGATCCCGACAGAGGTTGAATCGTGGCACTTCGACATCCCGGACGAGGTGCCCGCCGGCGAAGAGAAGCTTCCGGAGGAGGTCCTGAGTGCTCACCAAAGAACCCTGGCCCGGGAAGATTCCATCAGGAATGCCTACGTAAAAACCTTCCCCGGCAAGGAAGAGATGATTGCCTTTGCCGATAGAATCAACGCACCGGCTGACAGCCTGGCAAAATATCTTTCCATCAGCCAGG
>JAWOGX010000292.1:0-5835 GCA_046496455.1 Bacteroidales bacterium
AAATATCCTGGTGTTGGCCTGAAACCATCTCCCATAATCTGTCAGGATGTTTTTCTGATTTTTTTATTTTTGTTTCTGAGATCAGGATGAAGGGAGAAAGCCGGGGTTAAGACCAGGGAACCATACCCTAAATGGCTGAAGTCCCCATATCATCTTGATGCCACTAACATTAAAAGCAATGCCCATGAAAAGAATTCTGCCGGTCAGTATTTTGATACTTTGCTCACTGATGTCATTTGCCTGCACAACGTTTACCCTTAAGGACTCAACAGGCAACATCGTTTTTGGAAGAAACTTTGACTTCCCCGTTGGTATCGGCCACATAGAAATCAATGACCGCGGTTTGCAAAAAACCGCCCTGATTATGCCTCCTGAAATCCCCATAACGTGGGTTTCAAAATACGGAAGCATTACTTTCAATCAGGCTGGCAAAGAGTTTCCTTACGGGGGCATGAATGAAGCGGGCCTGGTCATTGAGCAAATGTGGCTCGGGGAAGCCCAATATCCGGATCCTGATCAAAGGTACGGCCTTAATGAGTTGCAATGGATCCAATATCAACTTGATAATTCGGCAACAGTGAAAGATGTGACCGACAGCGATTCCCTGGTCCGCATTTCAAAAAGTGCAACATCTCTGATCCATTTCCTGGTATCAGATGCCCTTGGAAATACCGCAGCCATTGAATTTATCAATGGGAAAATGGTCATTCATGAGCAAAATGAACTGCCTTTCAGCGTGCTTTCAAACTGCACCTATGCCAACTCGCTGCTCTACAAATCCAGCATTGATCATCGCGACAACCAGGAGTTTAATGAGTGGACAAAGAATTCATCAGGCAGGTTCGTCACCGCATCCAGATTGATCTCTGACTATCAAAACCAGGAGATTGTGGATTACGCCTGGTTGATCCTCGACAGTGTAGCACAGCCAGGCAGCACACAATGGAGCATTGTGTACGATATATCCGGAAGAAAGATCCATTTCAGCACCTCCGGAAATCCCCAAAAACAGGTATTGGAAATGCATCGGTTTGATTTCTCATGCAGTTCCGATCATCTGTATGCCAATATCACAGATGAAATCAGGGGTCCGGAAGATTTCAGGAAACTGACCTTTGAAGAAAACTTCAGGGTTATGGACCTGGTGGTGTCCAGTGTCGGATTTTTACAAGCACACGTAACAAAAGAAGCACTCACAGCGTCAGCGGGCTATTTTGAAACCGTACAATGTCAAAATCCATAAATCGGGCAGATGCTTCGGAGACAAAAACTTCAACTAATAATACCAGACATAATTTTTGATGAGCGTAGTCACATCAATAACCGGAGTAATCACACCGGGATAATAGTCATTGCCATCTTTGTCCACCAGCTTGAAGGTGGAGACTTCCCTGAATGATTGCAGCCTGATGATGTTTTTGCCGAAGGGCATTGTCCCCTTGAGTGTCAGCGTCTCCGACATCTCTTCGTACTGTGAGATGGTGGTCTGGAACTTCTGGCTTATGGTGGCGCCAAGTTTATGGGCAGCATTGATAAATTTGACGTCTGCACCGATGGTATATTCATATCCGAGGGTGTAACCCCACTCTTTGGTTTTGTCAACCTTCAGCCCGGTGGTGGTGGTTGTGGTCTTCTCTATCGAAGAACACCCTTCGCAATGGGCAAAGTCAGAACCCTGGATGGGGATGATTTCCCACTTTTTCTCCATCATAATGTAGGCATCAGGCAGGTCGGGCACCGTGTAGTACCTGTGATACCTTACCAGAGGATCTCCGCTGATGTAATGATACCCGTATGGGTAATTTGGATGCGAAGTATAGTCGTGCCCGGCACTGTCCCACACCTCTACCCCTTTGCGGTATTGCCCCCAGAAAACACTGGCATCCGCACTGAAATCGGGCTTGAAGGTTTTATCAGCGGACAAAGCGTGACATGACTTATAGTTGACACTCTTTCCTTTAACCATATCACGGGGCACGCCAGTATAAGTCGTCTCTTTGGTCGCCGACCAGCAGTCGGCATGCCAGTTGGATTGAAACCTGATGGCACTTACTACCCTCCAGTTGGCAAGAATGTCTGTAAGCAAAGGGGTAAACTCACCATCATATTTTACAATCATTGTAGTGGTATCCGGCATCACGGCAGGATCAAAAGGGTTTGCCGGCTGCTTGATCTCAAAAGGATCCACCGGTTTTACCGGCTCTTTCGTTTTCTCCTCCTCTTTGGCACAATTCAGACTGGTTATGCAAATCACGGCAAGGAGGATCAATAGTTTGGATATCAAAGCATTTGCCTTGACAATGGCCATCGGTTTTCTCATATCTGTATATTTTATGGGGTATGGTAGAAAAAGACTTCAAAAATGGTACTACAAGATAGTGCATCAAAACCACCTGTCAGGCAAAATGGGGTGAATGCCGGTTTTTTGTGGCGAAATGTCAATGTTTCGGGGTGAATGCCCAGACTCTGGACATGAATATGAAGCTATGATTTACAACACCTTGTTGATTTTTGAGAAGTACTGCCGGGAAACCGGAACAGGAATGTTGTAATCTTTGATCTGAAGGTTGTATTTGTTGCAGTTACCAACAGATCTTTCAATATGACTGATATTGACAATGCATGTTCTGTGACACCTGATCAATTCCGGGAAATCATTAACCTGCATCTCGATATTACTGAGTGTGTTCCGCAGGAGCTTTTTATTCACTCCTGCATTATCCTTATAATAAAACTCAACATAATTATCTGCAGACCTGATAAAAAGAAGGTCTGAAGCTTTCAGCAAAATGCGGTCGGATTTGTTTTCTGAGAAAAAAACTTTGGCTTCATCAGCATCCGGATTATTCATGATATCGGCAGGATTGCTCCTGATTTGCTGCAGGCGTAAATGTCGCTCATGCTGCCGTCTCAACAGGAACAGCTCATCATAAAACCGCAGGATAAGAGAAATCCCCAACCCAAGGATAACTATCCTGAACAGCAGAAATGTTGAAAAATCGATATTCACGGAGAGTTCAAGATAACCTGCAAACAAAATGGTAATGACGAGCCAGATCATAAAACTACTCATCATAGACCTGGCAGTTTCATTCGGATTATACTGATGCCTTTTCATGATGAAACAGGGGCAAACAACCCTGGTGATCATGATAGAAAAGAAGATAATCAAACCCAAACCCGACACAAACATGATACTGTCATCAAGGTCCATCTGATCCATGGGAAAAGGGTGGAAGACAAGTGCAAACATCATCACCCCCAGGCTGATACCCAGGTATAAAACGAGCTCCCTGTTAAGCATCTGAAGAAGAAGCGAAACCCTTCCTTTCATTATAGTGTGCATTCCCCCATTAAGGGTATTAAATTCAAAGATATGATTTAACTGCAATTATCTGCGATTTTTTTACCTTGCGTTGATTTTTCCGAATATTCTCATTCCCTGACACCCCATGACCAATGTTGACCAATATATCGCCACATTCCCTCCCGAGGTGCAGGATATCCTTATAAAGATCAGATCGCTTGTTTTCAAAGAAGCCCCTGATGCAGCTGAAACCATGTCGTATGGGATGCCATCCTATAAAACCCACGGCAAGGTGCTGATCTATTTCGCAGCCTTTTCGAAACACATAGGCCTCTATGCCACCCCATCCGGCCACCAGGCTTTTGAGAGGGAGCTGTCAGCCTATAAGCGGGGCAAAGGTTCCGTCCAGTTCCCGCTTGATCAGCCGATCCCTTATGAACTGATCCGGCAGATCATTGAATTCCGGATGTATGAAAATCAACCTTATAAAGAGAAGTTATGAGATCATTATTCTTTCTGGCCCTGGCATTTATCATTCACCTGTCCGTTGCCCAGACGGCTGAACAGCATTACAGCAGCGCTTCGGATGCCTTTGATCAGCAGAAATACAAACAGGCTTTGAAGAGCATAGACAAAGCGCTCAGGCTCGACTCTGCAAATGCGAGCTACTACCAGTTCAAATCAGATTTGCTGAAAGAGCAGAAACAGTATATGAAAGCTTTTGAGACTGTCAACCAGGGGATCAGGATGTGCCCGAAGACATCGATGCTATACCTGCAGCGGGGGAATCTTTTGTTGGGGTGGCAGGAATACGACCAGGCCATTTTCGACTTCACCGCTGCAATGGCCTATGCCGGCAATGACACGATGAAGAATTCAGCCATCACCAACCGGGCGGCAGCAAAGCTGAAGAAGCGCGATTTCACGGGGGCTTACAATGATCTCATGATCGCCTATCAATTCGACTCCACAGATCTGGCTACCCTGGTAAACCTGGGAGCCATCTGCGATGAGGTCGGAAAGGGCGATGAGACCCTGAAATACCTCCTTAAGGCAGTGGAAGTTGATTCCACCTTTTATCCGGCCTACGGAAACATTGGGTTCAAATATCAGGAGATGGGGCAGCATGAGAAAGCGATAGCGTATTTCAACAAGGTCCTCGCCATGAACCCGGATGAGCCGCTGGGGTACAGCAACCGCAGCTACAATAAATTGAAGACCGGTGATCTGAAAGGGGCTATGAGTGACATTGAAAAATCAATAAGGCTATACCCGGCGAACTCCTACGCATACCGGATCAGGGCATTGATTTACCTGGAAGAGGGCAGGACAGACAAGGCATGCGAAGACATAAGTACTGCACTCAGCAAAGGCTTTACAGAAAGTTACGGTGATGAAGTAATTCAACTGCAGAAAAAACATTGCAAATAAGACCATGAAAACCCAGCTGGTATTTTCAGCATTTCTTTTACTGGTTATGGTTTCTCCAGCCATTTCCCAGGAAGAAACTGCAACAACAGGATTTTTCTCCCCACGCACCTTCAGCCATTATTTCCCGGCTGACCACTATGCTCCTCTCATAAATCTTGGCACAGGCATCAGCAAAGGGCTTCCTGATTATGACATCACCGGGCAGGACAGAGGTTGGGTAGTTTATGCCGGGCCTGTTCTGGGAACTGAACTCCCTTTGTTTTACCGCTCCTGGGCAAAGTCACGGTTTGCGGTCTCAATGCCCGTGTCTTTTTCGGTATGGTGGGATTTTCTTGAGGAGCGGACTGCACCGATCCTGAACACCGATTACCGGGTGGCACCACTGGAATTCAACTTTTCTAGGCAGGCATCGTCAAAATGGATCAGGAATTTCGGGATCAGATTTATCCCTGCATTCCATGAGAGCACCCACCTGGGTGATGAACTCACCCTTTGCCGGGTCAGGGACAGCATTCCGATTCACCGGATCAATATCTCCTATGAAACCGCGGAGCTATCGTTCCAGGTGAATGATCCATACGGGGCAATCGTCAGAAACCTTACGGCCAGGGCTGGCGTGAGGGTGCTGTGGAAACCGGGGAAAGGGTTTTACAGCGTGGATACACTGGAAGTCCCTCCTTCCTTGCAGATCAAACCTTCAGAACGGTGGGCCGAGCCCTGGATTCAGTTCCAGTATCAGGACCCTGTTTGCAGGCTCTCAAATAAAAGGATGATGTTCGTGCTCTCTTCTGACTTCAGCCTTCGGGTCAGGTACGGCTATCCGATATACATTGCCAATCCGGGCGGGATGCCGGGCAAGACCCCGGTTTCGGAAGCTTACCGCCTTTCAGGCACCGTGATGGCAGGATGGAATTTCCTGACAGTTCAGGGTGAAAATTCCGGTTTAGGGGCATTTATCAAACTTTACAACGGCATCAATCCGCACGGCCAGTTCCGTAACCATGCTGATTACACCTGGATTGGGCTGGCAGTGACCTATGCGCCCTGAATATCAACGTTTACCTGTCTGACGAAGTCTGATTGGGGAATTCTGGCTA